>JAFEFK010000837.1 GCA_018240625.1 Pseudomonadota bacterium | reverse complement strand
CGCCTCATCGTGCAGCGTCTTCATAGCGAACTTCGGATTCGAAAGGACACTAGAAAATTACGATTCTAGTGTGGTTTAGGTTCAGAAGTTCGCTTGAAGAGTTTGCCGAAAAAATGAAGCGAACTTCTGAACCACCACACTAGCGCGCGAAGTCGTCAAAATTGCAAGCAATCGGTCCTAAGGGCTGAAACTTCAGCCGGGATCGGAGAGGGTTGGCAGGTTCGTGCCGGCCATCTGCAGCCGGTTGCGCCCGAGAACGTAGACCGCCGATGCCATCACCAGCAACCCGATCCCGATAACGATCGCAACAATCCCGACCGGGACGATGTAGGTTGCGATGTGTTTGTCGGTATTGGTCATCCAGCGGTGGATCGAGGACAGGATGAAGGCCGCGCCGAGGAACCCGGCGCCGCCTCCGGCCAGCAGCAGCGCCCACATGCTGCGCAGATTACGAATGCGGGCGCGGGAGGTTTCGCTGCGCGGCGAATGATGCGCGCCGACCCGGCGGACCAGGTAACCGGCGAATACGATCGTACCAAATCCGACCAGCATGCTTGCCGCTTCCAGAACGACGGCGCCAAATCCACCCATCTCGGGATTCTGTTGCAGGGCCAGAAGCGGTGTGTCGAAACTCGCATGAACCGCAATCGGTACGACGAAGATCAGGGTCCTGTTGCGGATGCGGGCCCAGTCGCGCGAAAGCCGATGCGCACCGAGTGCGGTACCGGATCGCGCGATCGCGATGTAGGCGCCGGCGATGATGCCCAGCGCGCCATGGAATGGAACGGTGAGGATGCTGCGCAGCACCGCCAGCGAACGCCAGATATCGGGATGCTGCATCAGGTATGCGAGGTTTTCGTACGCTGCGAAGCCAAGTCCCGCGGCCGCGCCATAGACCACGGCGTCCATGGGATCAGCGGGTTTGGGCCGCATCGCGGCGACCGCGGCAATAGCGGCGATCTTCACGAGTTCCTCAGGCGCGGCGATGCCGAAAAGTGACCTCAGGATCAGCGCCAGCCACGGCGGTTCGCCTACGTTCAGCATCGATGCGAACGGTATGCGGGCCAATCCCAGCAGCGAGATACTGGCCGCGCCAAGCAGGAACGCGGCCCACACCATGACAGGTGGTCCCGGCCGCTCGTCGGCCGCGATGACCAGCCACAGCAGCAGCAGCGCGGGCGCGATGGCCGCGGCGCCGATGACCGTCGGGAGCGTTTCGAGCAGGTTCATAGGGTCCGAAAATGAAAGGGTCTCAAATGCTTATACGCAAGTGTGCAACAAATGGAGTCGCTGCGGAAGACCACTATGCCCGATTCGCTGGGCTCGCCGGGTGGAGGACGATACCGTTGCCCTACCGGGGCTGATGATAGCCGACACCGCGCGCATGATAACGCTTTTCGCCAGACCGTGTTCCGGACAGGCTCTGTGTGGCGTCGCCGGTGAAACGTTTAGCTCGCGCGCCGCACCGACGGCCGCTCAGCCTCGAGAGCACGGTTGTTGCAGGGAGCGCTATCCCAGTTACCCCAGCGGACGCTTGCGAGAGTTCGCGAGTCTGTCGTGAGGGGGCGTCTCGTCTGCTTCTCATAGTTGCCGATGACGCGCTCCGAGGCCGTGATCTTGCGCCGCAAGTCGGCAGCCAATCGCAGGGTTTCGGCTCTTGCTTTCGATCCGGCCGTTTCGCCAAAGCGAAACCGGCGTATCTCGATGTCGCGTAAAGCCTGACGGTCCCGCTTAAGCTGGGCGCGATGCCACGCGATGGTGCTGTCGCTGTCTGCCATCGAACGATCTCCTCACCCCGGCGGCGGCGCATTCTAAGCCGCGATAAAGAACGAGAGAGCCCAAGTCCCGCGCGTCGGCGCAGGTTAAGCCGTACGCAGCGTCGCTGGATTCTGGTTAACAAGAAATTAATGTTCGCGATGCGATGCGCGATCGTATTTCTGACGTGTAGCGGAGTTGGCGGTCACAATTCCGCTGCGTTATTCGCGTGTGCGGCCCCCGTCGCTTTTAGTTGGAAACGATCTTTGATCCTTTGATCGTCACAGGACCCGATGCGCGCAGTGTGAGTTCGTTGCCCGACTGTTCGGTGATGTTTGCCGCTTTAAGGGAATAGTTAGACGACACGGCGCTCGTCATGATCTTGCCCACGCTGACAGCGTGATTTTTCCCGACGCTCACCGTGTAATCGCCGCCAACCTTGACTGTCGCCAGCCCTGCGACACTTGTGGTCGCCTGGAGAGCCGTTACCGAGAAAGAATGCCCGGCGGCGAGCGCCATGGCGTTTGCCGTGACACTGTATGTTCCACCGCTGGCGATGTTCGCGCTGCTTTGTACGCTCATCGAATAGGCTCCGCCGACGGTAACCGTCATCGCGGCGCCCGCGGTTAAAGCGAGTTTGCTCCCCGTGGATATGTCGAGATTGGCGCCCGCGAGGAACGCCAGGCTGCCGGCCGACTGAATGGTGACCGTGTTGCCGCTGGTTCGAATCACAGCCTCCAGCGCCGCCACCCGCGCGGTGAGTGCAGCAACGGTCTTCTCGAGCTCAGTGATCTCGTGGCTGGGCATGGTGTGTCCTCATCCTTGCGTAATGCGCTAGTCATAAGGCTCTCCCGGCCGGACGGTCGCCGCAATATCGAGAAACTGGATCGCGCGGGAGGACATGGCAGCAGGATAACGTCGCGGCCGCGAAATGTCTTTGTGGCCCCAAACAGTCGTTGCCGAACGTGGATCAATCACAGCCGCTGTCTTTGGAGAGTTCAAAAGACTGAAAGGCCCGTGGCGCTCCCTAGCGGAATCGAACCGCTCTCTCCACCGTGAAAGGGTGGCGTCCTAACCGATAGACGAAGGGAGCTGAACTCTGGAGCGACGAATCGCGCTGTCGTTTCAGGCTCTAATTTGCTGCGATATCGCCGTCAAATCATGATCTTATCTTGATTTGATCAGACAATGCCTCCGGGCGGTGATAAGCCGGACCGGCGTCAGCGGCGGAACGTATAGTGGCGTTTGCCCGGACGGGCAAGCGTTCTCCAGCTGCGCCGGGAGCCGGTAAGGCTCTCGCCACGTTCTGAAAAACGATGCAAGACAGGCAGGCTCGCAAGAACGCCGTCTGATGGAACAGATAGATGAAGCCGCACCTGTTGGTTGGACTATCCATGGCTGTCGCTCTTGCCAATTCGGCCGCGTGGGCACAGACGCGCGACTGGCATGCGACCGATCGTGATCGGAAGATCGAGTTGCCGGCCAAAAAAGCGGGATCTTCCGCGCAAAAATCCTGCCCCGAGTTCGGACCGGGCTTTGTCCGGGTCGAGGGCTCGTCGAGCTGCGTCAAGGTCGGCGGCGGCATCAGTGTCGAAGGCGGCACGCGGCGCTGAGACCGGGCAGGACGGGCGCGCGATCATGCGTCGATATCAGGACACGATCGTCACGACATCGGCGGCGCGACGACGTCGCGAAATCCGGCCCGCTCGGCAAATTGCGCGTACCAGCGATCGAGGTTTGGCAGGGACGGTTTTGTCACCCCTTCGACGCCCAGCCAGCGGCGGGTGAACGTCGCCAGCGCGATATCTGCGAGCGTGAATTGTTCTCCCTCCATGAAGCGCCGTTTGGCGAGGTGCGCATCGAGCACGGCGTACACCACGCCTGCGGCATCGGCCGCCTGCTGGAGCGCCTTCATGTCACGCTGCGCAACCGGCGTGCGCACCAGTCCCCAGAAGACCGGACGATCGACCGGCTGCAGGGTTGAGAGCGTCCAGTCCAGCCAGCGGTCGATCGCGGCGCGGAGTTTCGGCGCGGCCGGATAGAGCGGCGAGTCCGGGGCGAACTCCATCGCGAGATACCGCATGATCGAATTGGATTCCCAGAGCACGAAATCGCCGTCGACCAGCGTCGGGATACGGCCGTTCGGATTCATCGCGAGATAGTCGGCATCCTGATTGCGGCCGAACTGCATGCCGGCATCGATCCGCTCATAGCGGAGATCGAGTTCGGCACAGCACCACAGCACCTTCTGTACATTCACCGAATTGGCGCGGCCCCAGATCTGAAACCTCCGCTGATTGACCTTGCTCACGCCGCCGTCTCCGCTCGCTGACTTCAAAAGGGTTTGCTGGATGTATCGCGGAACGGCGAGGGCGGATAGTGGGGTGCGCCGGGTGACGACGAGCCACGCAAAAAAGCCTCGCCGAAGCGAGGCTTGATTGGAGCCAATATCGTGCAGATCAGCGACCGAAGAACAGCCACAGCAGGATAATGACCGGTATCGGCACGCCAATCAGCCAGAGCAAAAGTCCGCGTCCCATTTTCGCCTCCTCGCAATCCATGTGGCAGGAAAACGCGACGTGTGCAGGATAGTTCCAGTTCATCTCAACGCCGGAAAATCCGGTCACCATGGCGGCCTAGCCGCGCAGGAGGCGGGCCGAGACCTTACCAGTGGCCGGTGTTCGGCATCGACGTCCACGGCTCGGCTGGCGGCTTCGGATCGCCCTTTTGCAACAGCTCGATCGAGTGCAGGTCGGGTGAGCGAACGAACGCCATCTGCCCGTCGCGCGGCGGACGGTTGATGGTGATGCCGAGTTTCATCAGCCGCTCGCAGGTTGCGTAGATATCGTCGACCTCATAGGCGAGGTGCCCGAAGTAACGGTCCTCGCCATACTTCTCTTCGTCCCAGTTATAGGTCAGTTCGACCAAAGGTGCGCCGCGCCCCTTGACCTGCTTGAGCAGGCCTTCGTCCTCAGGTGCGCACAAAAACAACAGTGTGAACTTCGCCTTGTCGTTATCGACGCGGCGGACTTCCTTCAGCCCTAACGCGTCCTGATAGAATTTGAGCGCGGCATCGAGGTTGCGGACGCGCAGCATGGTGTGAAGATAACGCATGTTTCTTGTCTCCGTACGGACATGTGCATGTGAATGTTGCCGAGCCGGTGCCAGCGATCAGATTCCAGATAGCAGCAAACGGCGCACGAGGGCAGGGCCGGCGCGCGGATAATTGCACCTGAACCATTTTGATCCTGATCTCAATGCGGCGGCGTGGTGGTGAGCTGCTCCGGCGTTGCGGATATTGCGTTCGCGAATTCTCGCGCGCGACTCTCTCTTCGCCTCAGCGCGCGTTGGTCCCACCGAAAGACAAGGGAAAGCCCCACCGGGGGGGAACGGCAGGGCTTTCAACTTGGGGACTGAGCGATGCTGCTCGCTCGGGTAATCAATTCGTTCGTCTGAAATCCGTTCCGGCAATAGTTAAAAATTGAATGTATGAGTGGGTTTATGGAACCGATTGAGCCATGAACCAAGCCATGGATGGAACTCTGCTGACGCTCTTTTTTGCAACCAAACAACAGCGCGCACGTTATCTCGCCGAAGTACCTGGTGAGAGGATAGGCACATGAAAACAGCAATCACGCTTGCGACTGTCGCGGCCTTGGGTGCGGCCGTTGTCACGATGCCCGCGCCAGCTCAGGCGCGCGGAATCGGTCCGGGTCTCGGCGTCGGCCTTGCCGTCGGCGCGCTGGCTGCGGGTGCAGCGGCGAGCTCCTACTACGGACCTTATGGTTACGGGCCGCGCTACTACAGGCCTCGTTATTATGCGCCGGGTCCCGTCTATTACGGGGGGCCTTACGCCTACTATGGCGGGCCGTACCGGTATGGATACTACCGTCATTACCGTCACTGGTAGTTTGACTGGACTGGTATGACACCTTTTGGAAAATCCCGGAGATGTCGTCTCCGGGATTTTTTTCGCCTCCGGGATTTTTTGGGTTTTGGCGACGGATGGGACGCTGCGCGGAGTAACTTAATGGAGCAGCACCACCCCTGGATTATGTGAATTCGTGTCAGGTGGATGATTCACCCGCGCGTGACGTACCGAGCGACCGGCTTATTTTCGCACGAACCGACTTATAGTAGTC
>JAFEFK010000836.1 GCA_018240625.1 Pseudomonadota bacterium | reverse complement strand
GGATCACCATTCGGAATGGAGATAATCGCGGCAAGTTTTGCAACCCGAGCCATGATGACACACCACATAACTTATCGGAATGCAAAGCAAGCAATTTGGAACTTGCTGGCATGTACGGCGCAGCCTAAAATTGCATCGGCAAAGCTTCTCAGTCAAACTAATCGCCGGCGATCATGAACGCCGGCAAAGATTTTGGATGATGGATATGACGTCAATCTCCGGCAGCGCCGAAGCGGCTCACGCCTTGATCGAGAAATTCCTGCATCCGCGCATGACCAGCGAGCACGTGAATTCCGGCGGCGGCGTCTGCATGTCTCCGCGCATCCGATCGCTGCTGCCGGGGCTGCGCTTTGCCGGACGGGCGCTGACCGTGCGTACCTTGCCCGGATTCACGCGCCCGACCATCGAAGCGCTCTCGGTCGCGAAGGCGGACGACGTTCTGGTCATCGATGCGGGCGGTCCGTCTGAACTTTCGGTCTGGGGGAGCATGGTCCATTGGAACGCAGCTCGTAACGGTCTGAGGGCCGTCGTCATCGATGGCATGACACGCGATCTGCTCGAAATCGAAACTCAAACCGATGCGATTCCTTTGTTTGCCTGCGGGCGCGCTCCCGCCATCGCGGGCTTCGGCCCCTCGTCCCACGGAAAGATCGGTGAACCTGTCATGTGTGGCGGTGTTCCGGTGAATACCGGTGATCTGATATTTGGCGACGATGACGGCTTGACGGTGGTGCCTTGGGTTATGGCGAACGAAGTGTTCGACATGGCGATGCGCAACATCACGTTCGACGACAAGGAGCAGGCGTGGATCGAGTCCGGCCGCAGTGTCTTCGATCTGCTTACCATGCTGGCAGGCAAGGATGGCACTCAATACAAGGAACGGAAGTTCCGATGGGCTGCCCAACCCTCGCTCGATCCTTTGATGGATTAAAGGACACCAGCCTCGCGCCTAAAGCACGGCTTTTGCGAACGGGCGGTCTCGCCCCATCGATTCGTGTTTGATGGTAAATGACAACCGCGACGATCAGCTGAGAGCTGCCACATCCTGGCATTTCGCCGGGTGAGATCGGCTGCGGATGACAATCTGCGCGATCGCTAAAATGCAATGTATCCCTGTAATGCGATCTCAGGGAGCTCGCTGTATCGTTCTCGCACAGGGAGTTGCCGATCATGAATCATTTTGAAGATCATGGATTGCCACTGGTGCAATTGAAAGAACAGCGTCGCGAAATGATCGTGGCGCTGATGGGACGCAAAGAGCCGATCTCCAAGGTGCAGATCGCTGAAATTGCAGCGATTCAACACGCCATCGCGGCTATCGAGGCCGTGATCGTGGATCTCGACGCTGAGGTCGACTCTGTTTTCATCGAACGCAAGGACCGTCCCTGGATTATTGCCTAGGGCGCCTTTTCCCCGACACGCAACCCCGGTTTGCGCGGACGCAGACCCGCGTTCATTTTGCGTGCAAAGCAGCGATTTTTGGCTGATAAGAGAGCCGCGAAAACGGGGCAAACCATTGATATAATGGTCGGAGTGGCAGGATTCGAACCTGCGACCCCTGCGTCCCGAACGCAGTGCTCTACCGGGCTGAGCCACACTCCGACAAGACGCGGCTTATAACCTTGGGTTTCGCACACCGCAAGAAGCTGAATCGAGGATTAAAATTCCCGTGACCGTAGGCCTGAAAACACAGATTCTGCCGGCCGGCGAGGCCGCCGCGGCAACCGCCGCGCGGACGCTCGGGGATGGCGGACTGGTCGCGTTTCCGACGGAGACGGTCTACGGGCTCGGCGCTGACGCCGCCAACGCAGAAGCGATTGCGCGGCTTTATCAGGCCAAGGGACGGCCCGCATTCAACCCGCTGATCGCCCATGTCAGCGATCTCGACGCCGCCCAGCGCCTCGCCCGCTTCGATGCCACAGCGCTTGCGCTGGCCAGCGCGTTCTGGCCGGGCCCACTGACGCTGGTGCTGCCGAAGGCGCTATGCTGCCCGGTGGCCGATCTTGCCACCGCAGGCCTCGACACGGTGGCCATCAGGGTTCCCGCCCATCCGGTCGCCCGCGAGATTCTGCGCAGGTTTGGCGGCGTGGTCGTCGCGCCCTCCGCCAACCTGTCCGGTCACGTCTCGCCGACGACAGCGGCGCATGTGCAAACCGATCTCACGGGGCGGATCGACCTCCTCGTCGACGGCGGGCCGGTCGAGGTTGGCGTCGAATCCACCATCGTCGGCTGTTTCGATTCCCCGATGCTGCTGCGTCCCGGCGGAGTTCCCCGCGCCGACATCGAGCGCGTGCTTGGCCGCCCTCTGGCACTGCCGCCCGACGATCCCGAGGCGGGCGACGGACAACCCTTGGCGCCCGGCATGCTGGCCTCGCACTACGCGCCGCGTACCCAGGTCCGGCTGAATGCCACAAGTCTCGCGCCAGGCGAGGCGCTGCTGGCGTTCGGTCCGGCCGATCTGCCGGGCCTCGACACTGCGGCGGCTTTGATGAATTTATCGGAGCGCGGAAACCTCAACGAGGCAGCCGCCAATCTTTTCGGTTATCTTCGCGCCCTCGACGAGAAGGGAGCACGCGGCATCGCCGTGATGCCGATTCCGAACGACGGGCTCGGCGAAGCCATCAACGATCGGCTGCGGCGAGCTGCCGTTCGCTGAACTGGCCGACCCACCATCGAAACCATCGGACAAGAGACGCTCCATGAATATCGTTCCGCCAAAGCCCGCGCTGCCTCCGCTCTCGTCCGATCTCATTGCGCGCTTCAAATCCATTGTGGGCGACAAGTACGCCGTAACTGACACGAACGATATCGCGCCGTACGCAACCGAGGAACGCAACCTGTTTCACGGTCACTCGCCGCTGGTGCTGCGTCCGGGCTCGACGGCGGAAGTCTCCGCGATCTGCAAGCTTGCGACCGAACACCGGATCGCGCTGGTGCCGCAGGGCGGCAACACCGGCCTGGTGGGTGGCCAGACGCCACACAATGGCGAGGTCGTCGTTTCGATGCGGCGGATGGACAAGATCCGTGAGGTCGATGCGGCTTCGAACACCATGACGGTCGATGCCGGCGTCGTGCTGCAAGTTGCGCAGCAGCGCGCGGCTGACGTTGACCGATTGTTTCCGTTGTCACTCGGAGCCGAGGGAAGCTGCACCATCGGCGGCAACCTCTCCACCAATGCCGGCGGTACCGGCGCGCTGGCCTACGGCGTCGCGCGCGAAATGGCGCTCGGACTTGAAGTGGTGCTGGCCGACGGGCGCATCCTCAACGGCCTTTCGAAACTGAAAAAAGACAACACCGGCTACGACCTGCGCAATCTCTTCATCGGCGCCGAAGGCACGCTCGGCATTATCACAGCTGCGACGCTGAAGCTGTTTCCGAAGCCGCGCGCCGTGGAAACCGCGTTCGTCGGCCTGACATCGCCCGCAGCGGCGCTCAAGCTGCTGGCGATCTCGCAAAGTGAAGCCGCCGGCGGCCTGACCAGCTTCGAATTGCTGGCCGACATCGCCGTCGATTTCAGCGTTCGCCACGGCATCGGCATTCGTCATCCGCTTGCGAGCAAGCATCCCTGGTTCGTGTTGATGGAAGTGTCGTCATCGCGCGACGACGCCCGCGCGACGATGGAGGCGATCCTCGAACGCGGGATGGAGGATGGCATCGTCGATGATGCCGTGATCGCAGCCAATCTCGGCCAGCGTACGGCGTTCTGGAAACTCCGCGACGAGATGTCCGCGGCGCAGAAACCCGAAGGCGGCTCGATCAAGCACGATATCTCTGTGCCGGTCGCCGCGGTGCCCGCCTTCATCGAGGAAGCCAACGCGGCCGTGGTGAAGCTGATCCCCGGCTCGCGGCCGGTACCTTTCGGGCATCTCGGCGACGGCAACATCCATTACAACGTCAGCCAGCCGCTCCAGGGGATGAGCACCGCGGATTTCCTCGCGCGATGGCACGACGTCAACGCCGTCGTGTTCGCGATCGTACTCCGGATGGGTGGCTCGATTTCCGCCGAGCACGGCATCGGCGTGCTGAAGCGCGACGAACTGCCTGATGTGAAGGACAAGGTCGCGATCGCGCTGATGCGCGATATCAAGACGATCCTCGATCCACAGGGCATCATGAATCCCGGAAAAGTGCTATGAGCAGTTCGCCCGACACCAAGGCGCTGGCCATCGCAGAAATCTCGGACGCCGACATCGAAAACGTGATCGCGCTGTGGAAGCGCTGCGGCTCGACGCGCGACTGGAATGATCCCGCCGCCGATATTGCTCTGGCCCGCAAGGGCAGCAACGCAACGATTCTACTCGGGCGCGACGGCGACGGCCTCGTCGCTTCCGTGCTGGTCGGCCACGACGGCCACCGCGGCTGGGTCTATTACGTCACCGTGGATCCCGATCATCGTTTCAAGAATTATGGCCGCGCTATCATGACTGCTGCGGAAGACTGGCTCCGCGCCCGCGGAATCGAGAAACTGCAATTGATGGTGCGCGGCGACAACGCCCAGGTCCACGCGTTTTATCAATCGCTCGGCTATTTCGAGCAAGACCGCGTCGTATTCGCAAAGTGGCTCGACGGCCGCGAACCGACACCTTAGCGCCGCATCAAAATAATGACCCCTGACCGTCCTCGCCGGAAGTCCCAGGCGCGGGTTTGCGAGCCTCAGCCTTCTTCGCCGGCCTCGATGCTTCCGCCGCAGCTTCTTCTGCCGAAATTGGCAGGATCAGTTGGGCATCGTCATTGGCGACACGATTTACGCGCGTTGATATCTTGTGCCAGACGAATTCGCCGTCATCAGGCGCACGCAACAACTGCATCGCGTCCTGCGCATCTATCGCGTTACCGTCGAGCCAACGCGCGTAATCGGCGGGCGCAACGGTGACCGGCACGCGCGAATGCAAGACCGCGAGACGACCATTCGCCGCTGCGGTGACGATGGCGACCGTATCGAGTTCCTCGCCGTTTGGCCCCACCCAGGTTTCGGCCAATCCCGCGAAGGCGATCAACTCACCGTTGCCCGGCCGGATGAAAAACGGCTGCTTGCGCCCTTCCGATTGATGCCACTCATAATAACCATCGGCTGGAAGCAGGCAGCGCCGCCGCTTCATGGCGTTCTTGAAAGCCGGCTTGTCCAGCACCGTCTCGGATCGGGCATTGATCACCAGCGCGAATTGCCGGGGATCTTTCACCCAAGCTGGAATCAGGCCCCATCGCATCAGACGAAAATGCCGGGCGCCGTTCTCGAGGATGATCACCGGAACCGGCTGCGTCGGAGCAACATTGTACCTGGGTGGAAAATTCGGTTGCTCGGCGTAACCAAAAACCTGACGCATCGCGTCCGGCGGCGACAGGATTACATAGCGTCCGCACATTTCGTCATCCAAGCAGGTGAGACATTCAATCCGTTTTAACCCCAGACGTTAACACTGCGGCTGATGACATCAACGGCCGCCAAATCTCCCACCCCTTTCAATCAAGGCCAGGCAGGCTCACCCAGAGCCGGTCGTGCAGCGGAGTTGTCGGCCGCCAACATCAATCCACGGACCGGGCTGGCCACTGACTACCTGAACCATTTCAATGAAGCCATCATGCTGCTTGAAATGATTCCGGACATGCCGGATTGCACCGGCGATTTTCTGTCCTGGCAACCCCTGACCTATCAGCAGCATTTCACCGCCTCGAACTTCAAGGCGCGCGAGCTGGCCATCGAAGCCTACGATCTGGCCGACGCCGATATCCGCACCGAATTCGATAATCTCACGACCACGATGACCTCGATCCTGACCGCAGTGGCTGCCGCGATGCTGGAAGCCCGTCAGGACAAGACCCGCGCAGCCCTCGCGGTTCAGGCAACGGGCTGGGTCAAGCCGCTGGTCACGCTGGCTGGTGGCATCATCAACGGTCGGGGTGGCGAAGCCGACGTCGATTATATTATGAACCACTGATGCCAGTGGATTCGCCTGCCCCTCCGCAACGGCCCCAACTCGCGGTCAGCGCCACGATCTTTCGCGACGGCAAGGTACTGCTGGTGCGCCGCGCGCGATCGCCCGGCAAGGGCTTCCATTCATTGCCGGGTGGACGCGTGGAATTCGGCGAGTCCCTGATCCAGGCTCTGCATCGCGAGGTCGGCGAGGAAACCGGCCTCACGATCGAGATTGTCGGCCTTGCGGGATGGCGGGAGGTGGTTCCAACCAAAGCAGGTCAAGGGCATTACGTGATCATGTCTTTTGCGGCCCGCTGGATCGCCGGGGAGCCTGTCCTGAACGACGAACTCGACGCATTCTGCTGGGTCGCCCCAGAGCTTCCAGACGGCCTACTGCTCACGGAGGGCTTGCAAACCATCGTTGATTCGGCCCGCCGCCTGGCCGGGGTCTGAGGCTCACGCGTTAACGTGAACGACGCCAACCGCTCCGCCTTGCTTCCATCGCAATGAAAAGGCATATCACGCAGGCTTTGGGCCTCCTTATGCGTAAATCGGTTCTTGCTGTTTTCCTCATGGCTGCGATGTGTGGCGCGCCGCCCGCGCGCGCGCAGGACGCGGCCGCGCCGTTCGACGGCGACCTGCAGCGGCTGGCCGAAATCCTCGGCACATTGCACTACCTCCGCGGCATCTGCGGCGCCAACGAAGGCGCAAAATGGCGCAATGAAATGCAGGCGCTGATCGATGCCGAAACGCCCTCGGGCGAGCGCCGCGCGAGAATGATCGCCGGCTTCAATCGCGGCTATAATGGTTTCCAGCAGACCTATCGGGTGTGTACGCCGGCGGCGAATGTCGCTATCCGCAGATATATCGAGGAAGGATCGAAAATCTCGCGCGATCTGACCGCCCGATACGCAAACTGACCCCACGCCACTTGCACGTCCATAACTCCGGAAGCGCCTGCACGGGTACCATTTTTCGATTTATATCGAATGCTCTGAAATCCACGTCAAATGCGCAAAGGCGTATTAACCTTTCTTAAAGAACTGCCTGTCCGGTTCCGATTCGCGTGCTAAACCATGCTCGTTGAGTGCTTCGTTTGAAAGCACGTCGGACGCCATTGGGAATTGCATGAGCCAGCCATTTACCTATACCCCTGCCCGCGATCCATTGCCCGATCATGAGCAGAAACAGGCTGCGCTGAGTTATCTCAACGAAGCGTGGGCAGAGGCGCGTCACGAAGGGGTCGATGGCGATTGTCTGGCGCAGGCCAGCCTCTTTGCCGCCTTCGCAGAACTCGTCGGCACCTACGGCGAGGATGCGGTGGCGAAGTTCGTGGAAGGCTTGCCGGTCCGCGTCCGCAACGGCGAATTCTCGGTCGCGCTGGCAAAGCAATAAGCCGAACTAGCAGCTACGGCTTCAGCGTCTCCAGAAACCGCACCGGTTCGCCGGTCGACGGAGTTGCCAGTTCGCCCTGCCACATCACGCGGCGGCCGCGTACAAACGTGCCCACCGGCCAGCCCGTCACCTTCATGCCATCGTAGGGCGTCCAGCCCGCGCGGGACGCGACCCATTTGTTGGTGATGGTCTCGGTCCGCTTGAGATCGGCCACGGTGAAGTCGGCATCGTAGCCGGCCGCGATCCGACCCTTCATCGCAATATTGAACAACCGCGCGGGTCCGGCGCTCGAGAGATCGACAAAACGCGCCAGCGACAATCGCCCCGCATTGACGTGATCGAGCATGATCGGCACTAGCGTCTGCACGCCGGTCATCCCCGACGGTGACGCCGGGTAGGTCTTCTGCTTTTCCTCGAGCGTGTGCGGCGCGTGATCCGAGCCCAGCACGTCGATGATCCCCTGTTCGATGCCGCGCCAGATGCCGGCGCGGTGCGCCGCATCGCGCACCGGTGGATTCATCTGCGCCAGCGTCCCGAGCCGCTCGTAACATTCGGGCGCAGCCATCGTCAGATGATGCGGCGTCGCCTCGCAGGACGCGACATCCTTGTGATCGCGCAGATATTCGATTTCTTCCTTGGTCGAGATATGCAGCACGTGAATCCGTTTGCCGGTCTCGCGGGCCAGATTGACCAGCCGCTGCGTTGCCAACAATGCGGCCGTTTCGTCGCGCCACACCGGATGCGAGCGCGGATCGCCCTCGATGCGCAATGCCTTGCGATCGTTGAGCCGGTATTCGTCCTCGGCGTGGAACGACGCGCGGCGGCGGATCACATTGAAAATCTTGCGCAGGCTGTCGTCGTCCTCGACCAGCAGCGCCCCGGTAGATGACCCTATGAACACCTTCACACCGGCACAGCCGGGTGCGCGTTCCAGTTCGGGCAAGTCCTGCACGTTTTCGCGGGTGCCCCCGATGAAGAAAGCGAAATCGCAGTGCATCCGGTGATGCCCCGCCTTCACCTTCGCGGTAAATGTCTCCTCGGTCACGGTCAGCGGATGGGTGTTCGGCATCTCGAACACGGCGGTCACGCCGCCCATCACGGCGCTGCGCGAGCCGGTTTCCAAGTCCTCTTTATGGGTCAGCCCCGGCTCGCGAAAATGCACCTGGGTATCGATGACGCCGGGCAGGACATGCAATCCCTTGCAGTCGATCACCTCGCCCGCGCTGGCCCGGCTGAGGTCGCCGAGGGCGGCGATACGACCACCGGAAATGGCGATGTCGCCGATGCCCTCACCGTCCTGGTTGACGATGGTGCCGGATTTTAGAATCACATCAAATGCCTTGGTCATCGTTCCCCGACAGTCGTTTTCCACATACGATAGCGCCACACGGACCTTGTTGGGGGCACCTTAGCGGCTTACGTTCCAAAGCGAAATCCGGCGTGCGAGCTTCCTTCGGAAACAGCGAAATTTCGGCCACGAGCAAGGTTACCATGAAAGCAGCGTTTCTCCCCGACCGGGGTGTGGTCAAGGTCAGCGGCGACGACGCGCGCAACTTTCTCAACGGCCTTGTGACCACGGACGTGACGGCGATTCAGCCGGGCCTCGGCCGATTCGGTGCGCTGCTGACGCCGCAGGGCAAAATCACGTTCGATTTTCTCATCACCGAAGCGCCCGCGGGTTATGGCGGCGGCTTTCTGATCGATTGCCCGCTGCCGCTGGCGCAATCGCTCGCCGACAAGCTCGGATTCTACAAGCTGCGCGCCAAGGTCACGGTCGACAATATTTCGGACACGCTCGGCGTGCTGGCGGCATGGGACGGCGAACCCGTGATGAAGCCCGATCTCACCTTCGCCGATCCGCGCAGCGACGCGCTCGGCTGGCGCATCCTGGTACCGGAAGAACTCGTGACCCGTGTGGCCGATGTGATCGGCGCGGAACTGGCCGAAAGCACCGACTACGAAGCCCACCGAATTGCAACGGGCGTGCCGCGCGGAGGACTTGATTTCATGTACGGCGACGCCTTTCCGCATGAAACCAATATGGATCGCCTGCACGGGATCGATTTCGACAAGGGCTGCTATGTCGGGCAGGAAGTCGTTTCGCGCATGGAGCATCGCGGCACCGCGCGCACCCGCATTGTTCGGATCACCCTCGACGGACCGCGGCCCGAGGCCGGCGCATCGATCGTCGCGGCGGAGAAACCCTTGGGCACCATGGGCTCGTCAGCCGCGGAGCACGGCCTTGCACTGCTGCGGCTGGATCGGGCCGCCGACGCGCTCGAAGCCGGAACTCCGCTGATCGCTGGCGGTATCGCCATTCGTCTCACCGAACCGGATGATCTAAAGCTCATGCCGAAAAAGACCGTCGCATGACTCGAACCGCACGCCTGCATGCCGACGGTCTGACCCGCTGCCCCTGGCCCGGTGATGATCCGCTCTATGTGGCCTATCACGACACCGAATGGGGGGTGCCGGAATACGACGATCGCGCATTGTTCGAAAAGCTGATCCTCGACGGCTTTCAGGCCGGCCTGTCGTGGATCACGATCCTGCGCAAACGCGACAACTTCCGCCGCGCCTTCGACGATTTCGAGCCGTCGAAGATCGCGCGCTACAGCGAGAAAAAAGTCCACGCACTGATGAACGACGCCGGCATCGTGCGCAATCGGGCGAAGATCGAGGGCACCGTCAACAGCGCAAAATCCTATCTGAGGATCATGGAGGATGGCGCGGGCTTTTCGAAATTTCTGTGGGACTTCGTCGACGGTCAACCGAAGATCAATCAATTCAAGACGACCGCGAGCGTGCCGGCATCGACGCCGTTATCGACCCGGATATCGAAAGAGCTGGGATCGCGCGGATTCAAGTTCGTCGGTCCCACGATCGTTTATGCGTTCATGGAGGCCACCGGCATGGTCAACGACCATCTGGTGACCTGCCATTGCCATGAGACGTGCAGCAAGCTGAAGCGCAAGCCGCGCCTCACGACCAGATGAGTGCAAAGGCTGCCTCCAAGACCTCCACGCGCGCATGGCAGCGGATGCTGTCCGGCCGGCGGCTCGACCTGCTCGACCCCTCGCCGCTCGACATCGAGATCGCGGACATCGCGCATGGGCTCGCACGCGTCGCACGCTGGAACGGGCAGACCCACGGCGCGCATATCTTCTCGGTCGCGCAGCACACGCTGCTGGTCGAGGCTGTGATGCGCGAACATGCACCACGCGTCGATATCAGCGTGCGGCTGGGAGCGCTGCTGCACGACGCGCCAGAATATGTCGTCGGCGACATGATCTCGCCATTCAAGGCTGTCATCGGCGGTTCCTACAAGGCCGTAGAGAAGCGGCTGTTGTCCGCGATCCACATCCGCTTCGGACTGCCGGCAGCGTTGTCCGCCGACATCGAACGGCAGATCAAGAATGCCGACATGGGCGCGGCCTATCTCGAAGCGACGCATCTTGCCGGCTTCGCTGAAGCCGAGGCGAGACGCCTGTTCGGCAGCGATCCCGGCTTGCCCGCAGCGATGATCGAGGACTATCTGACGCCGTGGTCAGCAAGCAAGGCCGAGAAGCGGTTCCTCGCGCGATTCAAGACCCTGCACCGATGAAAGGGCCGGGTTGCGCAACGATCTGTCACCCTCCCTGGAGGGCGAAGAAAACTTCCGCATTCGCTCCCGTGGGTTTATGATTATGGAAAGTCGGGAATAACTAATGATCCACGTCTGCTCGCTCGCCGCGCTTCCGGAGACCGTGAGAACCACGGGCGCCAGTCATATCCTCACCGTGATGGCCAACGTCGGTCAGGTCCAGCGGCCTGAGTCCGTTCTCGAAGCCAACCATTTGAAAGTATCGATGGACGATATCAACGAGCCCGCCGACGGGTTCGTCGCACCGAACGACGATCATATCATGCAGGTGCTGACCTTCGTGCGTAGCTGGGATCGCAAGGCGCCTCTCGTTGTGCATTGCTATGCCGGGATCAGCCGCTCGACCGCGAGTGCGTTTACGGCTGCCTGCGCGCTCAATCCCCACCGCGACGAAGCTTCGATCGCGCGGCAGATCCGCGCCGCCTCGCCGATCGCGCAGCCGAACCGGCGGATCGTGATGCTCGCCGACAAGGCGCTCGGCCGCGAAGGACGCATGCTGCGCGCGATCGACGAAATGGGGCCCGGTAACATGATGATCGAGGGCCGGCCGTTTCGCGTCGATCTGGAATAGGCATCAACGATCTACAGCACATCCGCGTTGTGTTTGAACTTTCTCCGCCCACACTGATACCTACCGGACTGTAGTGCCCGCGCAACTCGCGGGCTTCCGTTTGTCAGGGTCAGATTGCCAACCGGCCGCACAAGGCATGGCCCGGCGACTTGAGGTCTCATGTTCGACTCACCGTTCGAATTTCTCTCGATTGCCATCGCTATCGTCGCACTTGTCATGGCGCGGAAAGCCATGAACGAGATGGCCTTGCAGCGCCGCCGGATCGACGCGCTCGAAGCCGGGACGCTAGCCAGGGTCCCACCGCCGCTGCCGCCGGCGCTCGACTCCGAGCCGACGCTGGCGCCATCGGATGTCATGGCAGAAGAAGCGCCCGTTGCGTCCGCTGACGCGCCATCAATCGGCGCAACTCCGCCGCCACTGCCGCCGGATTCAAGCGATACCCCGCCGCAGCTTCCGCAGGCCAGCCCCGGTTTTGAGGAACGTCTCGGCACCCGCTGGGTGGTCTGGGTCGGCGGACTGACACTCGCCCTCGGCGGCTTCTTCATGGTGCGCTACTCCATCGAACAGGGTCTGCTCGGTCCCGGCGTGCGCACCATGCTCGGCGGACTGTTCGCGTTTGTCCTGCTTGCCGCCGGCGAATGGACGCGCCGCAAGGAAAGCATTTCCGCGATCGCGCCGTTGCCGATCGCCAACATTCCGGCGATTCTCACCGCCGCCGGCACCGCGGTGGCCTTTGCTACAATCTACGCGGCCTACGCGCTGTATGACTTCCTGGTTCCCGGCACTGCATTCGTGCTGCTCGGACTGGTGGCGATGGCGACACTCGCCGCCGCGCTGCTGCACGGACCGGCGCTGGCCGGCCTCGGCATCGTCGGTGCGTTCGTGACGCCGGTTCTCGTATCCTCCGATAAGCCGGACTACTGGGCGCTGTATATCTATCTGGCCATCGTTACCGCCGCGGCCTTCGCGCTGGCCCGCATCCGGCTGTGGCGCTGGCTGGCGGTGACCACCATCGTGTTTGCGATCCTCTGGACGCTGCCCTGTCTCGACTGTGGGCCTCCGACGATCGGCCCGCACATCTTCCATGTCATCGCAGGCTTCGTGCTGGCGGCGCTCCTCGTCGTCTGCGGCTTCCTGTTCGGACCGCCAGCGGAGCCAGGCAGGATCGAACCGATCTCTTCCGGATCGCTGGCAGCCTATTTGCTGGCCGCGACCGCGATCGTACTGACGAGCTTCCATGCCGATACCGCCATGGTCGGGTTCGGCATGCTGGTGGCAGGCACATTGCTCGTCGCCTGGCGCGCCGAAGCAGCAACCGGTGCTATCGCCGCTGCAGCGGCCTTCGTCGCCATCGTCTTTCTTGAATGGGCGGTGCGCGTCAATCCGGACATGCTGGTGCTGCCCGGCGGGCCTTTGCCCGGCGTTGGCCCCAATGCCACCGACGGCTCAGTATCGCTGCATCTGATCTCGGCGGCAATTTTCACAGCCGGATTTGGCGCCGCGGGCTTTCTCGCCCAAGGCCGCTCGATCAGCGCGATCGGTCCCGTGATGTGGTCGGCTGCCGGCGTCTTCACGCCGCTGGCGCTGTTAATCGCATTGTACGCGCGCATCGCGCATCTCGATCGCTCGGTGCCATTTGCGATCATGGCTGTCATTCTCGCGGTGCTGCTCGGCGCGGCCACGGAAGCGCTGACAAAGCGCGACACCCGCCCCGGCGTTGCGATCTCGGCCGCGCTATTCGCAACCGGCACACTCGGCGCGCTGGCGCTGGCGTTCACCTTTGCCCTCGAGAAGGGCTGGCTGACGATTGCGCTGGCGCTGATGTCGATGGGCACGGCCTGGATTTCGATGCAGCGGCCGATCCCATTTCTGCGCTGGCTCGCAGGAATACTCGCGGCCATCGTCGTGGCGCGCGCCGGATACGAACCTCGCATCGTGGGCGACGCCCTCGGCGCCACGCCGATCTTCAACTGGCTGCTGTGGGGCTACGGCATTCCGGCGATCTCGTTCTGGACCGGCAGTCATTTTCTGCGCCGCCGCGGCGACGATGCGCCGCTACGCATGGTGGAAGCGGCGGCGATACTGTTCACGGTGCTGTTGGCATTTCTGGAAATCCGTCATGCCGTCAATGGCGGCGATATCTATCGCGACACCGCAGGCCTGATTGAAACCGGATTGCAGGTCTGTGTCGCTCTCGCCATGGCGATCGGGTTGGAGCGACTGCGGGTGCGAAGCCGCAGCATCGTCCACAATGTGAGCGCGGTATTGCTGACGGCGTTTGCT
>JAFEFK010000835.1 GCA_018240625.1 Pseudomonadota bacterium | reverse complement strand
GCGAGCGCATTGAAGTCCGCGGGCTTGCCGACGGCGCGTTCGATCTTGAAATTGCCGGCGGAGTCATCCGTATCGAAGCCGAGCTTTGCCAGCGCGGCCATCGTGGCAGCCGACGCCCGAAACCTGCGCGGCTCGTTCGGCTTGGTCAGGTAGAAGCCGGATGCCGCTTCGCAATAAACCTCAGTGTTCGCGTCGTGAAAAATGCACTGGACGTAGTGCTCCGGGCGATTGGCAGGGCTCACGGCCAGATAGCGATTGCGATCGCTTTTGGGATCGCCGGTCGCGTAAATCTGCTCCAGCCGCCGCACCACCTCGCAGCGATAGGCCACCTGCAGATCGCGAAAGCTGTCACCCGCGATGGCGGCGCTGTTCGCCATCATCGCCGCCACGATCCAGAGGACGTTTGCGCGCCCCGCCATTCAACCGATCCTAGCCCGCCCTACTTTTCCCAAGCTGACCTTAGTATTCCGCAGCCTCTCGCGCAATTGAACCGTTGCGCCACTTGCCGCGACCCAGCGAGGTCTAGCAAGGATTTTCCCATGACCCTTCGCTTGCTTTCTCTCATCGCTGTTGCCGCTTTGTGTCTTACGTCCGCTACCGTCCATCCCGCCGCCGCGCAAACCAAGGCGCCGCCCGCCTCTCCACCGCCCTCGCAGGTCGTCGAAAAGCTCAATGCCTATGTCGGCTGCATCAACCGGCTGTCGGAGCGCTCTTACGAGTCGCGCAACCGCTATTTCTCGTGGGCGGCCAAAAGCGGGCCGACCGGCAAGGAGCGCATCATCTACGGCACCTACACCATCTACGACACCTCCGATTGCAAAAAGAACGTCGAGAAGGCCAACACGCTGGAGCCGCGCGACGCCGACCTCGAGGCCGCGGCGTCGGCCTATGCCGCAGCCGTCACCACGCTCGAGCCGCTCCTGAAGGAGGCCGACGACTATTACACCCAGGAGAACTACAAGGACGACAAGATGGCCAAGGGCAAGGCCATGCATCCGAAGCTGGTCGCGGCGTGGGATGCGTTCGGCGCTGCCGACAAGAAGCTGCGCGCCGGCATCGAGGCGATCAACGACAAGCGCGCACAAGAGCGCCTCGCCGAGATCGAAAGCAAGGAAGGCCGCAAGGTGAATTACCACGTCGCGGCCTTGATGATCCACGCCAAGCGCGTGCTGCGCGCGGAAACCTCCGACAAGCCGGACATCGCCGCGATCACCCAGGCGGTGGGCGAGTATGAAGCCTCCGTCAAGGCGATCGAGGAGGCATCCGGCAAGGACGGCGACGTCAAGCTCGGCTCGTTCTTCACCGGGAACGCCAAATCGTATCTGACCACCGCCAAGCAACTGATGCGCCGCATCCGCGACAAGACGCCTTACAGCTCCGGCGACAGGATGATGCTCAACAGCGGCGGTCGCGGCTGGATGGTGGAAGGCTCGCCGCCGCGGCTGCTGCGCGACTACAACCAGCTCATCGACAGCTTCAATCGCGGCGTCAAGATCTAGCGTCACCGTCATTGCGAGCGCAGCGAAGCAATCCAGAGACCGCAAATGAAGGCTGGATTGCTTCGCTTCGCTCGCAATGACGGCTGGTGGGCTGCCGCGTGCAATGACGATTCAATCTTGCCGATCGCGCTCCCAGCATAAAGCCGGGATTGAACCGCGCGCTCGCGAACGCAAGGACGTGCGCGCCGCGCCGATGCGCGATAAGGTGCAACGCACTCATACCTGCGAGGATTCCATGTCCATCATCCATATCCCTGCCCCTCCCGGCATCACGGCGCCGCCGCTGTCGTTCGGCGCGCGCACCGGCGATCTCCTGTTCATCTCGGGCATTCCCGGCTTCGACGCGTCAGGTGCGCTGCCCGATAGCTTCGAGGCGCAATTCAAAAACGTCGTCACCAACTTTTCGCGGGTGCTGAGCGAGGGCGGCGCCATGATGCGTCATCTCGTCAAGGTCAACGTGCTGCTGACACGCGCTTCCGATGTCGCGGCGATGAACAAACTCTATGCCGAGGCGTTCGGCCCCGCGCCCTATCCGGCGCGCACCACCTGCGTGGTACAGGCGCTGCCCGACCCAAAAATGCTGATCGAGATCGAGGGCACGGCCTCGCTGGCGACCTGACCACGCGCTCGCATCGCGACACATCCGCGCATCTGCGGAACGTTCATATCGCGGGATCGTTGGCGTCGTGATGCAACGCATCGCTATGGCCGTGATATCGAAAAAGGAGATCAGATGAAAAAGACCTTGTTGGCAGCCGCCCTCGTCTTTGCGTGGTGCGGCACAGCATCCGCGCTTCCCGTCGCGCCGCACACCGGAGCGCAGACCGCGGACCAGCCGGGATTGCTGCACCTCGTCAGGGACAGGGATCATCACCGCGGCAGCTCGCATCATGGCGGCGATCGTCATCGCGGCTACCGCAACCACCGCGACCGCTACCATGGATGGCATCGCTATCGCTCCCGCCCTTACGACTGGAGAAGCCGCCGCTGCGTGATGGCCGGACCGGTCTGGGTCTGCCCGTAATCGCGCCGCAAACCTCAACGCAAAAGCAAATGCCGCACCCGCGACGGGTGCGGCATTTTTCGTGCCTGCAAAACCCTCTGGCGCTGTTCGATGCGGGCAGCTGCCGACGCCAATTCTATCGCATCGTGATCGCGAGGCCCGAGAGATCGCCATTCGCCATCAGCCCGTATTGCCGTCCGGCGAGTTCGAGCACCGCGCCCTTCTGGTTGCTCAGCACGATGGCGCGCGCACCACCGCCGGGATGCGCCGATGACCGAGCCGCCCCTGTCGGGGGCAGACGCGATCCGTATAACCCGGTCCGTCATCGCGCCGGACTCGAAATAAGATGATATGGTCGCCTCGCGGTGCCGCACGTCCCGGCCGCCGCCGCCCAGCAAGGCGATCCGGACAAACGACATATATTCAGCGCGGACTTGATGACCATGCATAATTTCACCCCTGTCTCCGG
Source organism: Pseudomonadota bacterium (assembly GCA_018240625.1). GTDB lineage: Bacteria > Pseudomonadota > Alphaproteobacteria > Rhizobiales > Xanthobacteraceae > Nitrobacter. Next base: position 19,696 of record JAFEFK010000835.1, on the reverse strand, counting down.
TTTCATCGGCGGCGCGCTGATTGGCCTTGCCGCCGCGCTGACGATGCTGCTGACCGGCCGCGTCGCCGGCATCAGCGGCATCTTCGGCGGATTGTTACGCAGCGAGGATCGTGGCTGGCGGATCGCCTTCCTCGCGGGATTGATCGCAGCGCCGCTGCTCGCGGCGCTCGCCGGACATCCGCTCCTGAAGCCCGCGATGCCCGCGAGCCTTGTCGTGACCGCGATCGGCGGCCTGCTCGTCGGCATCGGCACCTGCATGGGTGGCGGCTGCACCTCCGGTCACGGCGTCTGCGGCATCGCGCGGCTGTCATCGCGGTCGCTCACCGCCACCGCCATTTTCATGGTGGTGGCCGTGGCGACCGTGGCCATAATGCGCCACGGGTTTGGAGGCTGATGCGATGCGGCTGATCCTCACAAGTTTTGGCTGCGGCCTTTTGTTCGGCGCAGGACTTCTGATCTCCGGTATGACCGAGCCTGCGAAGGTACTCGGCTTTCTCGATCTGTTCGGTGCATGGGATGCGACGCTGGCGTTCGTGATGGCGGGCGCGGTCGTCGTTACCGCCGCAGGCTACGCGCTGGCGCGGCAACGCGGCCTTCCGCTGTTCGCAGCTACGCTGCAATGGCCCACACGCCGCGACATCGATGCGCCGCTGGTTGCAGGCGCTGTCCTGTTCGGCATCGGCTGGGGACTGATCGGCCTGTGTCCGGGCCCGGCGCTGGTCAATCTCGCGGGCTTCAGCGAACCCGTAGTTGTCTTCGTGATTGCAATGGGCGCTGGGACGATCGGGCACGATCTTTGGCGCGCGCATAGCGTATCCGTATCGGCGCAAACGTCGGTGCGATCAGACGGTTAGCTGCGTGGTGCCACTCCGTCTTGCGGCTTGCCTGCGCGCTATCGCCTGATACCCTCCACGACAATCAACATATAGCAGAGGAAGTCCGCCATGCCGTTGCTCCCAAACCAACTCGCGGTCATCACCGGAGCAGGCTCGGGGATCGGGCGCGCCATTGCGGCAGGCTTCGCCCGCGAAGGCGCGCGCGTCGTACTGCTCGACAGCAACGAGGCCGCGGCAGCCGAAGCCGCAAGGGACATCGTCGCGGCCGGCGGTACCGCGGCGAGTTACGCACTGGATGTACGTCGGCGCGAAGACTGCGCCGCCATCGCGCAAAAGATCGCTGAAACGATCGGGCCGGTCTCGATCCTCGTCAACAACGCCGGCATCGTCCGCCGCAACGGCATGACCGGCGCGGATGCAGATGTCATCAAGGACTGGCAGGACGTCATCGACGTCAACCTCAACGGCGTCTTCAACGTGACGCACGCGTTTCTCAAGCCGCTGCGTGAAACCAAGGGGCGCATCATCAACATCGGATCGATCCAGTCGTTCGTGCATGTGCGGACGCCGAGCTCGCCCGCCTATACCGCCTCAAAACACGGCGTGCTCGGCTTCACCCGCGCGCTCGCCGCCGAACTCGGCAAGGATGGCGTCCGCGTCAACGCCATCGGCCCCGGCTTCATCGCCACGCCATTGAATGCGAATGCGCGCGCGACCAATCCCGAACTGGTGAAAAGCTTTATGGATCACACGCCGCTCGGACGTGCGGGCACCGCGGAAGATATCGTCGGACCGGCAATCTTCCTCGCCTCCGATCTGTCAGCCTATGTCACCGGCTCGATCGTGATGGCGGACGGCGGCTATCGGGCGGTCTAGAACCGCGGCGGCATCACATCAGCCAAACCGCACCCGATTGCGCGCGCGCGCCTTCTCCGCTTCGACGTCGCGATCGCGCGCAGGCGCCTGCGTGTGCAGCGACGCCAGCAGATGATGCGCGGCATGCGCGACATCATGGACAGCGCGATCGAACGCTGCCTGATTGGCCGCCGACGGCTTGTTGAAGCCGGAGAGTTTGCGCACGAACTGCAAAGCAGATGCGTGGATTTCGTCGCTGGTCGCAGGCGGCTCGAAATTAAACAGCGTCTTGATATTGCGGCACATGGGCTCGTCTCCCGCTGGTCGTCTGGCGAGCCGGATCATACCCGGCCGCAGTTGCCGGCGCTACCGGCCGCAGAGACGCCCGGTTCCAGACCGGCCGCTCCATCCTTCATGCGAGACCCATCATCGCGTGCTGTGATGAGGGGTCACGTGCAAGGCCGTAGAGCCTGAAGCCACGCACGCGGCGCCATTCGCTGAACCGCTTTGATCCGCACGCCTCGGCTCTCACGAATATTTCGGTTGCGGCAAAATCCCGCGCGTTCCCGTAGTGCGCGCCGACATGCTATAGCTCTGCTCAATCAAAAACGACGACAGGGAGCAGACATCATGAGAACGCTTCGGATCATCGCGTCGGCCATTTTGCTAACGGCCCTCACGTCCATTTCATTCGCGGCAGCCGCAGCCGATTATCCCGCGCCGAAGCAGGGTGACTGGATCGTAAAAGATTTCAAATTCCACACCGGCGATGTGATGCCCGAACTGCGGCTGCACTACACCACGATCGGCGAGCCGACCGGCCAGCCGATCCTGGTGCTGCACGGTTCCGGCGGTTCGGCGGCGAGCATGCTGACGCCCGCTTTCGCCGGTGAACTCTACGGTCCCGGCCAGCCGTTCGATGCCACGAAATACTACATCATCATTCCCGACAGCATCGGCCATGGCAAATCGTCAAAACCATCGGACGGCATGAAGACCGCGTTTCCGAAATACGACTATGACGACATGGTGGTCGCGCAATATCGGCTGCTGAGCGAAGGTCTCGGCGTCAAGCACGTGCGGCTCATTATCGGCAATTCGATGGGCGGCATGCACACGTGGATCTGGGGCGAGAAATATCCGGCCTACATGGACGCGCTGGTGCCGATGGCTTCGCAGCCGAGTGCGATGGCGTCGCGCAACTGGATGCTGCGGCGGATGATGCTCGAGACCATCCGCAACGACCCCGACTACAACAACGGCAACTACACCGCGCAGCCGCGCATGATGAAATACGCCGTCACCGCGTTCGGGATTGCGACCGGCGGCGGCACCCTCGCCTATCAGATGCTGGCGCCGACCGCGGCGCAGGCGGACAAGATGGTGGACAACCGGCTCGCCAACGCCTCCAAGGCCGACGCCAACGACTTCCTCTATCAGTGGGATTCATCGCATGACTACGATGCCGCGCCGGCGCTCGACAAGATCGAGGCGACGCTGCTTGCCATCAACTCCGCGGACGACGAGCGCAATCCGGCGGAGACAGGAATCATGGAGCGCGACATCAAACGCGTCAAGAACGGCCGCATCTATCTGATCCCGGCCAGCACCGAAACGCGCGGGCATCTCACCACCGGCAGCGCCAAATGGTACAAGCAGCAATTGCAGGATCTGTTGAAGACCGCGCCGCAGCGGACGATGTGAAACCGTAGCCGCTCTGACATCGTATTTGGTTCATGCCTGAACATGTGGACGGCGAAGCGGACAACACCGGACAGCCGCCGGGAGACCCATTTGCACGGCGCCGCGCCATCATGCGCTGGATTCTCGCGGCATTCTTCACGGCGGCAGGCGCTGCGCATCTGATGGCGCCAAAAGCCTTGCTCTCGATCACGCCATCCTGGGTTCCGTTTGCACCGCAGGTCATCTTCATGACAGGGCTGTGCGAGATTGCCGGGTCGATCGCATTGGTCACGGGATACTTCCGTCACGCCGCCGGCATCGCATTGGCGCTTTATGCGCTGTGCGTGTGGCCCGCAAATTTCAAGCACGCGATCGACGCCGTCAGCGTTCCGCACATCACCAATAGCTGGCTCTATCACGGTCCGCGGCTGGCCTTTCAACCGGTTATCATCTGGTGGGCGCTGTATTGTTCAGGCGTCATCGACTGGCCGTGGCGGCGGCACGGCGACCGGTAGCGGGCAGCCCCGCGCGGTGGTAGATTGACCTCATTGTCATTCCCGCGGAGCCCTGCGATGACCGACCTCACCTCCGGCGACCTTGCCACGATCTATCCCGCGCCGACGCCCCGCGTGATTGCGAAAGTCCGTCCCGCGATCGATCGGCACGCCCGCAAATTCATCGGGATGTCGCCGTTCTGCGTGCTGGCGACATCCGGTCCCGGCGGCCGCGCCGACGCCTCGCCGCGTGGCGGCAATCCCGGCTTCGTGCATGTGATCTCGGATTCGCAACTGCTGCTGCCGGATCGATCCGGCAACAACCGCATCGATAGCTTCAAGAACATCACGGCCGGTGCGGGCCACCTGCAACTGATCTTCTTCGTGCCGGGCATCGACGAAACCCTGCGCGTGACCGGCACCGGCAAGCTGTCGGCCGATCCGGCCCTGCTCGCGACCATGGAAGAATTCGGCAAGCTGCCGCGCGCAGTACTGAGCATCGCGGTCAGTGAGGCTTATTTCCACTGCGGCAAAGCGCTGATGCGCTCAAAGCTGTGGGCGCGCGATATCCAGGTGGAACGCGACGTGATGCCGAGCGTCGCCGCCATTATCCATGACCAGACCGGGCTCGGCGAACCGGAAGCCCAGGCCGACATCGTCGCACGCTACCAGACGCAGCTATAACGGGACTCGGAGCGGCGAAGTCGACCGGTCAACGTTGACGTGATCACAGCCTCGGTCGCTTTGTCGGGGACCGCGACGCCCCTATCAGGGCTCTCTTTCGCAGCGTAAAGAGCAGACGGCCGGCCACGACAGCGGCGACGTCATGACCTCTCACGCGACGGCCGCCCCACGTTCCCGCCCAGGGAGACGAGAAGCTCATCCAGTTGTTCGAACTGCTCGCTGAAACCACTCGTACTCTGCGAGGCCATGGCTTCATCGAGAGCCTCCTTCGAGGGATAGCGATCGTGCATGACGACCAGTGTCTCGCCGCCTCTTTCTTCGAAGGTCACCGTTGTAACCGCCCCATCGTCGTCGCCCTCGTCATTTGTCCAGACGAGGCGGGAGTGCGGCGTCACTTCGATGTACCGGCCGAAGAACGCCATTGGCTGCTCGGAGGCAGCGTGGCTGAACACCAAACGGTACGTGCCGCCGACACGAACATCCATCTCGCAGGACAACATGGTCACGCCGGATGACTTCGGCGCCCACCACCGCTTGAACAACTCGGGCGTGGTCCACGCTTCGAACACGATGCGCGCCGGGCCGTTGACGATTCGCGTCACGACCAGATCGCGATCAGATTTCCGGTCCACGGTTGTAAGGTTCTGCATGGGGGCAGGCGCACTTTCTCTTTTTCGCATCGAGCTTTTCCTTCCGCTTCAATTCCTCGACAATGTTGTCCAGTTCGTCGAAGCGCGCGGCCCAGAGCTGGCGGTATCGCTCGATCCATGCCGCCTCTTCCTCCAGCCGGCGCAGACCGAGCTTGCAGGTCCGCACGCGCCCGATCTTCTCCGTGGTAACGAGTCCCGCCTGCTCCAAGACGCCGACATGCTTCTTCATGCCTGTGAGGGTCATGTGGAACTTCTCGGCAAGGTCCGTGATCGACGCGTCCGCGCGTCCGAGCTGCTCCAGAACGCCGCGTCGGGTGGCGTCCGAAAGCGCGGCAAACGAGGTATCGAAGCGGGTTTGGGAATACTGAACCATATGGTTCAGTATGTAACACGCAGGTTGGCGGCATACAAGGAGGCGGAGCGTCTTAGTTTGAATTTCCGCTGTCGCCCTCGGTCGCTCCTCAGTCGTCGCCAATCGAACGAACGACGCGCGCCGGATTTCCTGCGACAAGGGTATTTGCGGGGACGTCCTTGGTGACAACCGAACCCGCGGCCACAACCGCGTTCTCCCCAACCGTCACCCCGCCGATGACAGTTGCACCGGCCGCGATCCAGAGGTTTCTTCCGATCACGATGGGCTTTCCAATTGTCACGAGACTGTCTGAGTCTGGCTACAAGGCGGAAGGGCCCGAACCACCCAATCGCGAAATTCGATCTGGAACGCTGGCGTAAATTTTCGCCGCTCCCTGCGTTCGGGTCTTGCGCGTTTCCCGCACAGGTTGCAGACTGAAAGGTGCGGGTCTGGGGAGACGTGTCGTGCGTACCGTGGCGTTTGTGGTGCTGCTATCTGCATTGGGCGGGTGCGCTCGCGATCCTTATGTGACGGCGAGTGGTGAGACGACATCGGGCAACTGGCAGATCGCGCATCAGGCGGACCGCATCACAGGCGCTGAATTGCCGAGCGCAAGCATTCGTGCTCCCGCATCGAATACCTACGTCGACTTTCCAAAACCCTCGATGATGCAGATCACCTGCTTCGAAAAGGCCCCATTGGTCCGTTTCGCCTTCGAGTTCAAGATCGGACCCGACAAGAACACCGTTCTAGGCTATCGCTTCGACGACAAGCCCGGCCACGACAATGTCGAGTCGCGCGTTCTGATGGGCGAAGGCGCGATCGTGATCGACAAACCGGCGGCGGTCGCGCAGTTCATCAACGAGCTCGGTGGTGCAAGAAAGCTCTATGTGCGGATTCGCTCGCTCAATCTCGGGCGCACGACCGCGGAATATCCGCTCGAGGGTTCCGCGACGGCGATGCAAGCCGCTCTGGCGGGGTGCCCGTTACAGGCGGCCGAACCGGCGAAAAAACGAACGTCGTAACAGGCTGCATTTCCGGCATTCAGGGATCGCTTGTCGCAGCCTGTGTGTCTCACTATGAACACGCCACACGTTCATCAAGAGAACGGCCCTCCCGGCACAATCCGCCAAATCCAAAATAGGCAGCTTTCCATGACATCCTCACGGCTTCCCGCCGCGCCATTCGCCGAGCGCCGGCCACACGAGACTACTCACCACGGCATCACGATCACCGATGACTATGCCTGGCTGAAGGATGCGAACTGGCAACAGGTGCTGCGCGATCCCTTGCTGCTGGCGCCGGATATTCGCGCGCAGCTCGAAGCCGAGAATGCCTATTCGAGCGCCCTGCTCGCGGACACCGGATCGCTGCAACAGCAGCTCGTGGCGGAAATGCGCGGCCGCATCAAGGAAGACGACTCCTCCGTGCCCTCGCCCGATGGCCCCTTTGCCTATTTCTCGAAATATCGCGACGGCGGCCAGCACCGGATGATCGGCCGCCAGCCGCGCGACGGCGGCGACGCCCGGTTTCTGATCGATGGCGATGCGCTGGCCGAAGGCAAGAAATTCTTTCAGCTCGGCGGCGTCAGGCACTCGCCCGATCATCGCCTCGAGGCATGGAGCGCCGACGATCGCGGATCGGAGTATTTCACCATTCGCGTTCGCGACTGGGATAGCGGCGCCGACCTCGCCGACGTGATCGAGGAGACCGACGGCGGCGTGGTCTGGCGCATGGATTCGCAGGCGTTCTATTACGTCAAGCTCGATGACAACCACCGTCCGATGCAGGTCTGGTGCCACCGGCTCGGAACATCGCAGTCCGACGACGTGCTGGTGCATCAGGAAGCGGACAGCGGCTGGTTCACGCATATTCATGAGAGCGCCAGCGGACGCTTTTGCGTGATCGCGGGCGGCGATCACGAAACCTCCGAACAGTGGCTGATCGATCTCGCCAAGCCCGAAGCCGTGCCGCGCCTGATCGCGGCGCGCGAGGACGGCGTGCAGTATTCGGTGGCCGATCGCGGCGATGAACTGTTCATCCTCACCAATGCCGACGAGGCGATCGACTTCAAGATCATGACCGCGCCACTGGCGTCGCCGGAACGCGCCAACTGGCGCGACCTGATCCCCTATCGTCCTGGCACCTATGTGCTCGATCTCGAACTGCTCTCCGGCCACATGGTGCGGCTGGAACGCGCCAACGCGCTGCCCTCCATCGTCATCCGCGATCTCGCGAGCGGCGCTGAACACGCCATCGCGTTCGATGAAGCGGCGTATTCGCTGGATACGATGGGTGGCTACGAATTCGACACGACCAACCTGCGCTTCAGCTATTCGTCGATGACGACGCCTGCGGAAGTGTTCGACTACGACATGGTCAGCCGCCAGCGTACCCTCCGCAAGCGCCAGGAGATTCCGTCAGGCCATCATCCGGCGGATTACGTCACCACGCGCATCGTGGCGAAGGCGCATGACGGCGCCGAAGTGCCGGTGTCGATCCTGCATCGCAAGGATCTTGTGCGCGACGGCGAGGCGCCGCTGCTGCTTTATGGCTACGGCTCCTACGGTCACGCCATGCCGGCGTCGTTCTCGGCCAACCGGCTGTCGCTGGTCGATCGCGGCTTTGTTTACGCCATCGCGCATATCCGCGGCGGCTCGGACAAGGGCTGGGGCTGGTACCTCGACGGCAAGCGCGAGAAAAAAACCAACAGCTTCGACGATTTCGCCGCCTGCGGCCGAGCGCTGATCGCGGCAAACTACACGTCGGCAAAGCGGATCGTCGGCCATGGCGGCAGCGCCGGCGGCATGCTGATGGGCGCGGTCGCCAACCGCGCCGGCGAACTGTTTGCCGGCATCGTCGCCGAGGTGCCGTTCGTCGACGTGCTCAACACCATGCTCGACGACACCTTGCCGCTGACGCCGCCGGAATGGCCCGAATGGGGCAACCCGATCGAAAGCGAACAGGACTTTCGCACCATCCTGTCCTATTCGCCCTATGAGAACGTCGCTGCGAAAAATTATCCGGCCATCCTCGCGATGGGCGGCCTCACCGATCCGCGCGTGACTTACTGGGAGCCCGCAAAGTGGATCGCGCGGCTGCGCGCCACCATGACGTCAGGCGGCCCGGTGCTGTTGCGGACCAACATGGGTGCCGGACACGGCGGCGCGTCGGGCCGTTTCGACCGGCTGGACGAAGTCGCGCTCGCTTATGCGTTCGCACTGTGGGCGGTGACGCGCGATGGCGTACGGTCTGCTTGAAAGAGCTACCGATCGCGGTCATGCCCGGGCTTGTCCCGGGCATTCACGTCTTTTGTTTTGAATTTCCGCCGAGACGTGGATGACGCGGAAAGCCGAGATCAATCGTGATCGAGTTCGCCGATGTGCTTCTGCGAGTAAAGCTCAACGCCGATCTTCTTGACCAGGTCGATCTGGGTTTCGAGGAAGTCGATGTGGCTTTCCTCGTCCTTCATCAAACTCTCGAAGATGTCACGCGTGACGTAATCCTTCGCCGAATGACAGTGGGTCGCGGCCTTTTCATACAGCGCGCGTGCCGAATATTCCGCCTTGAGGTCGCAATCCAGCACTTCCTTGACGTTCTGGCCGATATGCAAGGGATCGAGCACCTGCATGTTCGGAAAGCCGTCGAGGAAGATGATGCGGTCGATCAGCTTGTCGGCGTGTTGCATCTCCTCGATGGATTCCGCGCGCCATTTTTTGGCGAGATCCTTGAGACCCCAGTTGTCGAGCAGGCGGTAGTGCAGCCAGTATTGGTTGACCGCAGTCAGTTCGTGACGGAGCGCCTTGTTCAGGAAATCGATAACTTCTGGATCGCCCTTCATGGAGCCACTCCTGTTTTTGTTGTGATGATTGCCGGCCGGACGATCTCGCCGCCGATAGTTTAGAATATTTCTAAATCAGATTGAATGTGGGGACAATCCCCAGCAGAGGAGTGCAGCCCGTTCGCCATGTTCGTCTGGAATGAAGGCTGAAAATCCGCGAAACCGGCCGTCAGGCAGCGATTCCAGGCTGAATCGGCTCGATTTCAGCATGCGTTGCGGTGTGCGGGCAGCCGGCGCAGCATTCCCGGGCACAGGCGCCGAGCGCTTCGGTGATGATTTTCTGGATCGTCCGTGCGCACCGGCCGCATTCGGCGCTGCATCCGAGGCATCCATAGACCTGCTTTGCCGAACGCGGCAGGTCATCCGTGGCGGTTACGACAGCGCGGACGTCGTGATCGGTCAGTACGTTACAGGAACAAACAATCATGAAAACTGGCGGGCCCGGTTACGATGCTGGGATACCGATATTGAACCGTCAGGCGAAGCGCAAAGGGAAAACCGGCTCTTTCAAGCAATTCCAAACTGGCGCAGCCGGGACGGATTCGTCATCCTCAGGACACCTTGCCGGCCCCCTCGGAGCAACCCGAGGGAGCCTCCGAAACACTTGAAACAAGCGCTTAAACCCGCCCCGCGCTTGCCCGATGATGGCAGGATTGAGCTTCTCCGTTCATTGAACATTCAAACCGGATATGAAACTCTTGAGTGGACAGACCGGTATATCGCTGTCGAGTAATGCGAGAGGAAGCTGAGCCATGAAGAAAACATTGATGGCATTTGCCGCTGTGGCCACGCTGGCTGTTTCGTCCCTGGCTGCGCCCGCTCCGGCCCATGCTCAACGCGGCGTTGGCGCTGCGATCGCGGGCGGCCTGATCGGCGGCGCGCTCATCGGCGGTGCGCTGGCCGGCCCGGGTTACTACGGACCAGGTTATTACGGCGGTCCGAGATACTATGGACCTGGCTACGGCTATTACGGTGGCCCGGCTTACGTCGCGGCTCCCGGCTGCTACTGGCAGCGCCAGCGCTTCTGGGACGGCTATGGCTGGCGGATACGGCGCGTCCGGGTCTGCGGCTGATCCGGCAATCGCCACTTTAACGAATCGGCCTCCGGTTTGTACTATCGTGCTTGCCGGAGCGCTGCGTGCGCGGGCCTGAAAAAGCCGTTATTTCAGGCAAGTGACTTATGAACGCTGACGTCAAGCTGGCCGTTGGGCGCCTCGAGGTGAGGCGGTTCGCTTGAAAACGCGGCGTGCGAGTTTGCTCTAAAAATCCCCGCGCCCCACGGTGGCGCTATCCTTCAGGAGAGACCCAAGATGAAGAAGACAGTTTTTGCCCTCCTCGCGGTGGCGACCATCGCGGTTGGCTCAGTGGCAACGGCTCCGCAGGCGCACGCCGGCGGCGGCGCGGTCGCAGCCGGCATTGCTGGCGGTCTGCTCGGTGGCGCCATCATCGGCGGCGCGATTGCCAACAGCCGCCCGGCCTATGCCGAGCCGGCGCCTGTCTATGTCGACGAACCGCCGTGCCGCATGGTTCGTGAGCGCTTCTGGGACGGGTATGGCTGGCGCTTCCGCCGCGTCCGCGTTTGCGATTGATCCGAACGTCGTGACGAATTGAACTGGAAAGCCCGGCTTCGGCCGGGCTTTTCTTTTGTGCCGGTTTTTAGGCAAAGCGAACGTCAGCGCGCCGCGTTCATCGCACGCAACACCGCATCGCTCGGCCAGCAATCCACCTTGAGACCGGCCGACTTCTGATAAGCGCCCAGCGCCGCGCGCGTCAGCATCCCTGCCTTGCCGTCGATCTTGTCCTTGTACAAACCGATCTGCGTCAGATGGCGCTGCATGGCCTCGACGTCGCGGCTGCGCAACTGCGTCGATGCCGACCATGGCGTCGCAAACGGCAGCGGGCTGGTCATGCGGTCCGCGAGATGCCCGACGAACAACACGTAAAGGTCGGAGAAATTGTATTCCTTGATGACGAAGTAGTTCTTCGTGGTCAGGAACGCCGGACCGTAAGTCCCCTCCGGTTGCAGCAGCGACGCCGGCTGCGCGCGCTCCGCCGCGGTCAGTTGTTGCCCGCGCACCGGCACAAATCCTTCGCGCAGCCACTCTCCGATCGGCTTGGTTACGTTGGGCACGCCTTGCGTACAGTCGGCCTTCGCGGGCGCGCGCACCTCGTACGCCCAGCGCACCCCACGCTGCCAGCCCTTGTTGACGAGCTGCTGCGCGGCGGACGCCAGCGCATCGGGCACCGAGGTCCAGATATTGACGCGTCCGTCGCCATCGAAATCGACGCCGTGCTTGGCGAGTTCGGACGGCAGGAATTGCGTGAGGCCGGTCGCGCCGCCCCACGATGCGCGGAAATTCTTGCGCGAGACGTCGCCGTGCTGCAGCAGCACCAGTCCGTCGATGAACTCGGTGCGGTACTGATCCTTGCGGCGGCCGACATAGGCCTGCGTCGCAAGCACCCGCATCGCATCGTAAGGTAGCGCGTAGCGGCCGTAATCGGTTTCGCGGCCCCAAATCGCGAGAATGACAGGCGCAGGCACACCAAACCGTTTTTCGATCGCGTCCAGCGTCGGACGATATTTCTGCATCAGCCGCTGGCCTTCGGCCGCCAGCCGCGCGATGCTTTTCTCTTTGATGTAGTCCGCCGGCACCTGCACGAATTCCGCCTGCGACGGCGCGCCGGTCGCGGGCCGCCCGGGCAGGATCAGGTCGGGCAGTTTGTAATCGGGTTCAAGTCCCGCAGCGACGGAATCGAACGTCGCGCGCGAGACCCCGGCCTTTTGCGCCTCGGGCCAGAGCGAGGCGATGAAACGGGTAAACCCGGCGTCGGCCGCATGCGCTGGCGGCGCGCTCGCCGCAACGACGATCGCCAGCACCATTGCGACCGCCCGCTCCATTCGCCGCACGGCGTCCCTGCCCATCGCCCGCGCCACCGTCAATGCTCTGCTTTGCGGTGCGCCGATTCCATCGACTCGCTCGAGATCCGGTCGACATAGGCAATGCCGATCGCCGACACGATGAACACGACATGGATGATGGTCTGCCACATCACGCCGGTTTCGGAATAGCCGGTGGTCCGCGCGGTGCCGCCGAGGTTTCCGGCTTCGATGAAAGTCCGCAGCAAGTGGATCGACGAGATGCCGATGATCGCCATCGCGAGCTTGATCTTGAGCACGCTGGCATTGACGTGGCTGAGCCACTCCGGCTCGTCCGGATGACCTTCAAGGTTGAGCCGCGACACGAACGTCTCGTAGCCGCCGACGATGACCATCACCAGCAGGTTCGAGATCATCACCACGTCGATCAGCCCCAGCACGGCCAGCATGATCTGCTGTTCGGTGAAATCGAAGGAGTGCCCGATAAGATGCCACAGCTCCTTCAGGAACAGGACGACATAGACGCCCTGGGCAATGATCAGGCCGATGTAGAGCGGCAGTTGCAGCCAGCGCGACGAGAAGATCAGCATCGGCAAGGGACGCAACGCCGCGGCGGCGGCCTTCGGGGGCAGCGGAGTTTCAGGCGTCAGGGACATGATAGGGTCTCGTCATGGCGGGAGGAGCGTTCCAGTGGAATAAATTTGACATTCGCAATTCACCTAACCGCGAAGTCCGAACGCGAATGTTAGAATTAAAGGACCACTAGTCGGTGCACTGTGACGAAATCGAGACGGCCGGCCGCGGCAAAAAACGGCGCGAAACCCGCACAGCTTAGCTTGATTCACCGCTCGCGCGACATCCCCGCGATCCGGCGTCCTCGCAAATAACCCGTGGTACCCACCGGGTTTAGCCTAGCCAATGGGTTGCACCGAAAGGCGAGGAGCGACCTACTTGACCGCGACGACAAAAAACCGCGGAAACCGCAGGATCACCTTGCCGTCGAACTGCGCCGGATAAGCGGCGGCGACGCGCGCGGTATATTCGCGAATAAACTCCTTCCGCTCGGGAGCCTCCAGCGGATCGACGAACGGCTTCAGACCCGTTCCCTTGACCCATTCGACGATTGCCGAGGCATCCGCGAGAACGTGATTGTAAACGGTGTGCCACATATCGATGCGCTGACAGAGCGGCCGCAGCGCGTCGTAGTAGGCGCCGGGTTTCGGCAAGACGTCCCGTGAGCGTGCGGCGTTCGCCAGGGTTGTCCGCCATGGCCCCGCATGAGCCACCTCGCGCATCATGACATGACTGGGTTCATCGAGATTGTCCGGCATCTGCACCGCGAGCACGCCGCCTGTCGGCAGCGCGCCGAGCAGCCGTTGAAACTGGCGCAGATGATCCGGCACCCATTGAAAGATCGCGTTGGCGAACAGCAGGTCGGTGTTAACAGGCGGCGCCCAGTGCGCGATATTCGCCTCGATGAATGTCTGCTTGGGCAACCGCTCGCGGGCCTGCCGCAGCATGTCGGCTGACGTATCGATGCCCATGATCTCGGCGTGCGGCCATCGCTGCACCAGCAGTTCGGTGGAATTTCCGGGACCGCATCCGATGTCGACGGCCTTGCGCGGCGCGCTCAACGGAACCTGCGCCAGCAGATCATGCGACGGGCGGGTGCGCTCGTCCTCAAATTTCAGGTACTGCTGCGCACTCCAGTCGGCCATGATCGCGATCCTCTCAGGCGGCGGTGGCCTGCCCTTAGGCCATCCGGAGAAGGGCTGCAAGCACCGTCATTGCCAACAAGCGCATGCAAAAAAGACATGCATTGGCAAAGGCGAACCATTGGATCAGACTGGCCGCGCGGCCGCAACGATATCAAAGGCAACGTCGCGCAGATGTTCGTCCCGAAGGTTGATGTCAAGAACGATCCCATCCGCCGCTGGCACCGCCCCGATCGGCACTTCTTCGCGAACGGCGCCTGTCAGGTTCTGGCGTTCGCATTTCTCGAGCGATATCCGGATGTGGATTTTCAGGCGCGATGGATCAAACCCGCCAAGGGGTTTACCGGCAATCATATCTACGTCACCGACGGGATCGACGCATTCGATTACCACGGCCTGACCACCGAACAGCGTCTACTATCGCTAGTATTCCGACGATGTCGGCGGTTTTTTCCCGGATGGGATGCAACGCTGGTCGACTTGCCTACCGAGGTTCTGGTTTCAGAGCATCGTTCAAAACAGATCGACGGACTTTGGCTGCGGGAGCCAAAGCAATTCCTTCATGACGCGCTGCCCCGCGCCAGAACTTTCCTCGACAGGTTCGGTGAGCTGAGAGCCGGTTCAGTGAAAACATTGCGGCGCCGAACGGCCGGCCATGTTCACGGCTCGAATGACTAGACCTCAGTGAGTTCCAACCGCTGTTCGATCCGCTCGACGCGCGCGTCCAGACGATCGATACGGTTCGACATATGTGCATATTGATTTTCGAGAATGCCCAGCCGGCCCTTGACCTCCCGGATGTCCTCGCGCACGGAATCGACTGCACCATGGATATGGCGCAGATGGTCCAGAACGAGGTTCTCAACTTCGGTCATCGGCGTGCGCTCGGTCGTCGCGACAGGGCCACCTTAACACATTCCCCTCACCGCGTCAGTTTCTTGTACTTCACCCGGTGCGGGATGATGCTGTCCTGGCCCAGCCGGCGCATCTTGTCCTTCTCGTAGTCCTGGAAGTTGCCTTCGAACCATTCGACGTGGCTGTCGCCCTCGAAGGCCAGGATGTGCGTCGCGATGCGGTCGAGGAACCAGCGGTCGTGGCTGATGATGACGGCGCAGCCTGCGAAATCTTCCAGCGCCTCTTCCAGCGCGCGCAGCGTATCGACGTCGAGGTCGTTGGTCGGCTCGTCGAGCAACAGCACGTTGGCGCCGGACTTCAGCATTTTTGCAAGATGCACGCGGTTGCGTTCGCCGCCCGACAGCGCGCCGACCTTCTTCTGCTGGTCCGCGCCCTTGAAATTGAACGACGAGCAGTAGCCGCGCGAGTTCACTTCCTTCTTGCCGAGCAGGATCTGCTCGTTGCCGCCGGAAATCTCCTCCCACACCGTCTTCTTGCCGTCGAGCGCGTCGCGCGACTGGTCGACGTAACCGAGATGCACGCTCTCGCCGACGGTGATGGTGCCCTTGTCCGGTTCTTCCTGCTTGGTGATCATCCGGAACAGCGTGGTCTTGCCGGCGCCGTTGGCCCCGATCACGCCGACGATACCGCCCGGCGGTAGCTTGAAGGTGAGATCATCGATCAGCATACGATCGCCGAACCCTTTGCTGAGGCCCTCGAAATCGACCACGTTCTGGCCGAGCCGCTCCGCGACGGGAATGGTGATCTGCGCGGTCTGGGTTTGCTTGTCGCTGGCCTGCTTGAGCAGTTCCTCATAGCGCTGGTAGCGCGCCTTGGACTTGGCCTGACGCGCTTTCGGGGAGGAAGCGATCCACTCCTGCTCGCGGGCCAGCGTCTTCTGATGCGCGGCGTCCTCGCGGCCTTCCTGTTCGAGACGCTTCTGCTTCTGCTGCAGCCACGACGAGTAGTTGCCCTCGTAGGGAATGCCCTTGCCGCGATCGAGCTCCAGAATCCAGCCGGTAACGTTGTCGAGGAAGTAGCGGTCATGGGTCACGATCAGGATGGCGCCGGGATAGTTGCGCAAGTGCCCTTCGAGCCACGATACGGATTCGGCATCGAGATGGTTGGTCGGTTCGTCCAGCAGCAGCAGGTCAGGCTGGTCCAGCAGTAGCTTGCACAGCGCGACGCGGCGGCGCTCGCCGCCCGAAAGTTTGGTCACGTCGGCATCGTCCGGCGGGCAACGTAGCGCGTCCATCGCCTGATCGACCTTGCTGTCGAGATCCCAGAGGCCTTGGGCCTCGATCTCGTCCTGCAATTTGGTCATCTCGTCGGCGGTCTCGTCAGAGTAGTTCACCGCGAGTTCGTTGTAGCGGTCCAAGATCGCCTTCTGCTTGGCGACGCCTTCCATGACGTTCTCGCGAACGGTCTTCGACGCATCGAGCTGCGGTTCCTGCTCGAGATAGCCGACGCGCGCGCCCTCGGCGACCCAGGCCTCGCCGGTGTACTCCTTGTCGAGACCGGCCATGATCTTCAGCAGCGTCGATTTGCCGGAGCCGTTGACGCCGAGCACGCCGATCTTGGCGTCCGGATAGAACGACAGATGGACGTTATCCAGCACCTTGCGGGTCGGATAAGCCTTGGTCAGGCCTTGCATGAAATAGACGAACTGGCGCGCCATCGTGGTTCCTGAAAGCGTTATATTTTGGGAAATTTGCTGCCGCTGATGTAGCGGCACGGACCCGAAAGGGCAACCGCCGCGGTTGGCCGGTAACAGTCTGGAAAGGTTGAAAACGGGGGATTCGCCCAACCCCGACAATTCGAACTACTCTTTAATGACGCACGCCAAGACTGCCGAGAACAGCACCAGCGACGGCTCTCCAGAACGGAGCCTCGGCAGAAAACGGCAGAAATCCCATGGCGACCCTTACGTCGGCATCGACGCCCAACGCGACACCGGACGATACCCATGCCGGCCCGTGGCACGAATTCCGGACCTTCTGGCGCGAGTTCATTGCAACCGCCTTCCGCCCCTACCGGCCGGAACAGCACTACATGCGTGGACCCGGGCCTGCCTGGCGCGCCAAGCATAATCACCCGTCGCATTCCCGTTGACCTGATCCCGGCCGCCTCCCCGCTGGCGCTTGCGCGCGCCGTAAATGCGCGCAACCATGGTCGCCCGGTTCTCCGGACGGACCCGGCTTTCGCCGGCGTCACTTCAAAACGGACCTTCGATGACGCGGCTGCGCTGTGCAATTCTCGACGACTATCAGAACGTCGCTCTCAAACTGGCGGACTGGTCGACCCTTGCAGATCGCGTGGACATCACTGTTTTCGACGCGCCGTTCGCCTCCGGCGCGGCAGCCGCGAGTGCCTTGAAGGATTTCGAGATCGTCTGCGCGATGCGCGAGCGCACGCCGTTCGGCGCGGACGTGCTGAACGCGCTGCCCAAGCTGAAACTTCTCATGACCTCGGGTATGCGCAACGCGTCGTTCGACCTTGAGGCCGCCAAACAGCGCGGCATCACCGTCTGCGGCACCGGCGCGGTCGGCAATCCCACCGCCGGCCTCGCGATCGGCCTGATGCTGGAATTGACCCGCAAGATCGGCTTCGAGAACGCGCGGATGAAGGCCGGCGAACGCTGGCAGGTTACGCTCGGCGAGGATGTCGAGGGTAAGACCCTTGGAATTCTGGGCCTCGGAAAACTCGGACGCCAAGTCGCCGGCATCGGCAAGGCGCTGGGCATGAAACCGATCGCGTGGAGCACCAATCTGACCCGCGAGGCCTGCGAGCAGGCCGGCGTCGCTTACGCGACAAAGGACGAGTTATTCGCGACATCCGATGTCATCAGCATCCACCTCGTGCTCAGCGCGCGCTCGCGCGGCCTCGTCTCACGCGAGGACATCGCGCGGATGAAACCCACCGCTTACATCATCAATACCGCGCGCGGGCCGATCGTCGACGAAGCGGCGCTGCTGGAGGCGTTGCAGGCGCGCAAGATCGCCGGCGCCGGACTCGATACGTATTCGCAGGAGCCGCTGCCGACGGATCATCCGTTGCGGAAACTCGACAACGTCGTGCTGACGCCGCACCTCGGCTACGTCACCGCGGAGAACTACCGGCGTTATTATCGCGAGATGGTCGAGGATATCGCGGCATGGCTCAAGGGCGAGCCGGTCCGCCTGCTGGGATAGATCGGATCAAGACGGTGATCCTTCTTACCTCTCCCCACCGGGGAGAGGTCGGCACCATAAGCGCGTTCACCCGCTTATGGTGCCGGGTGAGGGGGGCGATTGCAACATCAACGCCGTACACCCTCACCCCAACCCTCTCCCCATGGGAGAGGGAGTTCTCGCGCTCCGCCGAGATGCTTCGTCACATCAGAACTGCGCTGAGGATCGTTCACCGGCCAGCAAAAAGCCCGCCTGACGGCGGGCTTTGATTTTCCAGCGTATGCGCGATCAGGCTAGCGGATCGTCACCGGCGCCGGCAGCGGCGCCACCGCGGTCGGCTGGGTTCCGGGCAGGCTCGCCGTCTGCGGCTGCGGAGCCGCACCGGGGTCCGGCTGCGCGGACGCCGTGGTCGTATCGGTATGCGGCGCACCGCCCGGCAGCACCACAACGCGCGTTCCGACCTTGACTCGATCGAACAGGTTCTCGACATCCTCGTTGAGCATACCGATGCAGCCCGATGAGACGAAGTGACCGATTGTCGATGGCTGGTTGGTGCCGTGAATGCGATAGACGGTCGAGCCGAGATACATCGCGCGCGCACCCAGCGGATTGCCGGGACCACCGGCCATGAAGCGCGGCAGGTACGGCTGGCGCTCGATCATTTCCGTCGGCGGATGCCAATCCGGCCATTCGGCCTTGCGGCTGATCTTCTGCACGCCGGTCCAGGTGAACCCGTCCCGGCCCACGCGCACGCCGTAGCGGATCGCACGGTTGTTGCCGAGAACGTAATAGAGATACGTGTTCGGCGTATCGACCACGATGGTGCCCGCCGGCTCCTTGGTCACGAAGTTCACTTCCTGACGGCGCAGGTTCGGCGCGAGTTGTTTTTCGCCGCCCTGATCGGCTTCCGGCTGATCGTCGGGCGGCAACGCGGACAGCACGGTCGGCCTGCCGTCCGTGCCAATGGGAGCCGGAGGTTGCAGCGATCCTGTCACAGATCCGCCCTGCGGACCGGGAGGACCCCGATCTGACATCTGAGGAGGCGGCGATGGACGGCCATAGCGAGGATCGTCGGGCGACATCACCGGACCCTGCGGCGCACCGCGATCCGAATAAACCGGAGGTCCGCCTGCGGGACGGCCATAGCGCGGATCGTCTGGAGACATCACCGGTCCCGGCGGCGGCAAACCGGCCGAATTCTGCCGATCGGCAGCCTGATCATCGTCAACCGCATCGTAGTCGGGCACACCGGCCATCGGGCTGGGACGGCCATAATCAGCGGGAGCGGCCGAAGGCGGATCGGAATAGACCGAGCCGGGCGGCCTCGGATATCCCTGCGCCAGGACGACCGAGGTTCCCGCCGCACTGACCGCAACGGCCGCAAAAATCGTGAGAATGGATTTGATCATCATCGCCCTTGTATAAGCCCAAGCGAACACCGGATCGTTAACGGCCACATCGCGCAGGATAGCGGCGCATTCAAGACAATTCTGACAAAATCGCCTCGGATTCGGTCATAATTTCGAGATCGGCAGCGAGCGTGACCTCAATGTCGCACCGATCCCGGCAAAATTTCTCGGTTCGGTATTTCCTGCGATTTTTTCAGGGCGGCGGCGGTGCCTTGCGCTATCCTCAAAACGGCTT
>JAFEFK010000834.1 GCA_018240625.1 Pseudomonadota bacterium | reverse complement strand
AGTCGGGCGGCAATCTTTCGGAGGCGCTCGGCAACTTGTCTAAAGTGCTGCGCGACCGTAAGAAGATGGCTGAGAAGATTCAGGCCATGTCGATGGAGGCAAAGGCATCCGCCGCGATTATCGGCTCGCTCCCACCCATCGTGATGCTACTGGTCTATTTGTCCACACCTGACTACATCTCGCTTCTGTGGACTCATCCCACCGGGCGACTCATGCTGGCCGGCTGCGTCATGTGGATGTCCGCCGGCATCTTCGTAATGAAGAAAATGATCAACTTCGACTTCTAACGGTGTCAGCATGATCGACTTTCTGATCGATAAATTCCACGACCCGCGCTTCATGACGATGGTGTTCGCCGCCATCGCCGCCAGCGCGACCGCCTATACGCTGATTACACCGTTCCTCGCGGCTGAGGGTCTGACGAAGCGGATGAAGGCCGTCGCCAGCGAGCGCGAACGTATTCGCCAACGCGAGCGCGACCGCCTCTCCAAAACTGAAAAGGTTTCGCTGCGTCAGGCGCCAAAGCAGCTGGTTTCAAAGGTCGTGGAAGATCTCAATCTTGGTAAGTGGGTGGCGCAAGAGGCCGCACGCGACAAACTCACCATGGCGGGTTATCGCGGCCAGGCGCCTTACATCACGTTTCTGTTCTTTCGCATGATAACGCCGATCGTGCTGCTGATCGCTGCGGTCGTCTATGTCTTTGTGCTTTCCAACATGCAGCAATCGACTCCTATCAAGATCGGTATGTGCATTGGCGCCGCATTTTTGGGGTTGCAGGCACCGATGCTGTTTTTGAAGAACGCGATCAGCAAACGCCAGATGTCCATCAAACGGGCTTTCCCGGATGCGCTTGATCTCCTGCTGATCTGTATCGAGTCCGGCATGTCGATCGAAGTTGCCTTCCGCAAGGTCAGCGTCGAGATCGGCACTCAATCGATCGCGTTGGCCGAGGAATTCACCTTGACGACGGCCGAATTGTCGTACCTTCAGGATCGTAAGGTCGCTTATGAAAACCTCGCGAAACGCACAGGCGTCGAGGGCGTAAAATCTGTCTGTCTTGCTTTGCAGCAGTCGGAACGCTACGGCACACCACTCGCTCACAGTCTCCGCGTAATGGCGCAGGAAAATCGCGACATGCGCATGAACGAGGCCGAGAAGAAGGCAGCAGCCCTTCCGCCCAAACTAACCGTGCCGATGATCGTATTCTTCCTGCCTGTTCTGTTTGTGGTCATCCTGGGACCAACGGGCATCAAGGTCTCGGCCTACATGCACTGAGCCCGACGGGACAGGCTGCGCGGCTGACGGCGTAAACCATCACGCCCATCGATTGTAGGAGAGTCAGGCCAACGCCTGCTTGTTGAACAAGCAGGCCGATCGCGCCGGTCAAGACCGACTGGTGTTCGCCGAAGATGTATTTCCCGACCCTACTCGCGCGTTGCTGCGCCCGAGCATCTGCTTCAAATAAGCGACATTCGCAGCAGCTTCTTCCGCCGGCAGATCGGCCTTCACGATACTCTCTGCTTCGTCGAACCTGCCCTGCAGTCCGACAACCAGCGCCAGGTTCTGCCGGATCCGCCCGTCTGCTTTTGCGCTGGTGTAGGCGCGGCGCAACGCCGCTTCTGCCTTTGCAAGCTCCTTGGTCAGGACATACGACATGCCTAAATTCGATAGCACCGAGGGTTCGTCCGGCATGATCCGGAGCGCACTGGCATAATAGCTCCGCGCTTCTTCATGACGGCCGAGCTTGTCGAGCACGGTTCCCTGCACTGAGAGAATCCGCCAATCCGGATTCTCCGGCGTGTGGGCCCGGCCGAGAACATCGAAAGCCCGTTGCGACTCGCCGTTGTCGGCGAGCGCCCTGCCCCATCCGGCCAGCAATGCCCGGTTGCCCGGGTTCAGGATCGTCGCGCGCTCGAGTACCGCAACAGCCTGAGCACGCTGCCCGATGGCGCGTAACGCCTGTCCGTATTTCAGGGCTGCGTCCGGGTCTTTCGGATTGGCGCGAAATCGCTCGCCATAGACTTCCACGGCGCGCCGGGGATCGGTTGCCGGATTTGCTTCGGCCTTTGAGCCGAGTGAGCCGGTGATATCCGGCATGCCTGTGGTCTGGCATCCGCCGAGTCCGGTCGCCAGAATCGCCGTCAGGGCAGCGGACGCAAGAAGCCTGGCAAGATAGGACTGCTGACGCATGGCACTTCACTCACGATTGCAGGCAAGGAGGCTGGATGGTCTCAGCAATAAACTGTTAACCCTAACGTCTGGTTAATTGCTCCGGACTGACAGGGACGCCTCCTCCCGATAAACTCCCCTTAACGAACCCGGAGATCGAGACAACATGCATTCCGCGTTTGCGACCCTGCCAGCCGAATCGGCCATTCCGATCACCCTTGCGACCAAGGCGGCCTGGAAATCGATCAGTCACACACTTGGGGACTCTGCACGCCGGTTTGCGGAGGCCAGCGGCTTTGCAGGGAAGTCCGGACAATATCTGGCGCTGCCCAACTCCGGCGGAGAAATTTCCCATGTTCTTTTTGGACTTGGCGATGAAATGGGCCGGTCGTCCAATCCGTTCCAAGCGGGCAAGCTGCCCGAACTCCTGCCTGCCGGGACATATCGCTTTGCCAATACGCCGCACG
>JAFEFK010000833.1 GCA_018240625.1 Pseudomonadota bacterium | reverse complement strand
TACCGGCCGTGAGGCACCACGCACAGGGCTTCCTGCCGCGCGCGCGCATCCTCGGCGGTGCCGTGCCAGACCCCGACGTAGGATTCGCCAGCCAGCCACTTCTCATCCTGAGGGGTAAGACCGATCACCGCGCGGCATTGCGCGCCAACAAGATCGTTCGCCGTGATCCCGACGGTCCAGCCCAGCCGCGACGCCATGCTGACGATCTGATCGGTGGTATGCACCGCCGTTGGACGCCGGATCTTTGGAATGGCCTCCATCTCGCTTGCGGTCGCGAACATCTTCATGCCGATCACGGTGGTCTTCAGGCGAAGCAGACTGTTCAGGTCTTCAACCAGCGTCACCGGATTGAATGTTTGTTGTTGAGCGATGTCTTGCTGCATGATGGAAAAACTCCGCGACCGGCAACTTGATCGATGCCTTCAATTCCAGGACTATCCTAATCCCAATGCGGCACAGCCGCGAGCGGTGTCTGCCGCGTTATGTCACGAAAGATGAAAAATGGCCCCACATCACCATCTGCACGCCAGTTCCGAAACCTGTCATTGGGGGTTTTTCGAAGCCAAGCTTAAGCCCGTACTGACAATTGCAAGCGGCGATGAGGTCACGGTCGAGACCATCAGCGGCGGCCCGGAGATGCTCCCTGACAAGAGCCGGTTTCATATCCCGCCTGAAATGGCCGAGGTTCATGCCAGGAACGAGCGCATGTTGCCGGGCCACATCCTGACCGGTCCCATTGCTGTGGAAGGCGCCAAGCCCGGCGACGTGCTGGAAGTCGAAATTCTCGACATCAAGCTGCGGCAGGACTGGGGCTGGAACATGATCAAGCCGCTCAGCGGCACCCTGCCCGACGATTTCCACGAAACCCGGCTGCTAAACATTCCGCTCGACCAGAAGCGCATGGTCGGCCGGATGCCCTGGGGCCTCGACCTTCCGCTCAAGCCGTTTTTCGGCGTAATGGGCGTTGCGCCACCGCCGGCATGGGGACGTATTTCGTCGCTGATTCCGCGCGCCATGGGCGGCAATCTCGACAACAAGGAACTGACGCCGGGCGCAAAACTATTTCTGCCGGTCTTCGTGCCTGGTGCGCTGTTCTCCTGCGGCGACGGCCACGGCGTCCAGGGTGACGGCGAGGTTTGCGTCACTGCGATCGAGACCGCATTGCAGGGCCGGTTTCGGCTGACGCTGCGCAAGGATCTCCATTTCGATTATCCCCGCGCGGAAACGCCGGATCACTACATTACGATGGCGATGGATCCCGATCTCGATCAATGCGTGGTGAAGGCGCTGCGCGACATGATCGTGCTGCTCGGCGAAATCCGAAATCTCTCGCGCGAGGACGCCTATACGCTGTGCAGCCTCGCCGCTGACTTGCGCGTCACGCAAACCGTGAACGGCTCCAAGGGCATACACTGCATGATCGCGAAATCGATCGTGCATGGATGAAGGAAGACGGTCCGACTATCGCGGCGGCAGCTTCTCGAACACCGGCATGCCGTCCGGGATATAGTGGAACGCCTGCCTGTCTTCGGTGAAGATCGCCATCTTCGGCGTTCCGAACAGGCTGGGCTCGTCGAGCGTGCCGACTTTGAGAACCACCGCCGGCAATCCCGGCCGTCGCGTGACCAGGTGCGTTCCGCACTCGGCGCAGAATTCCCGCGTGACTGCGTTTTCCAGATCGGCCCGCTTGAACTGCTTCGGCGTTCCCTTGGTGTAACGGAATCCATCCGGCGGCATCAGCATGAACAGGTTCGGCGCACCACCGGAGATATGCTGGCACGCGCGACAATGGCATTGCGCTTTCAGCATCGGATCGCCCTCGGCAACGTAGCGCACCGCGCCGCAATAGCAGCCACCCTCGAGCTTCATTCCATCCTCCTGGCTTCATCGGCTTAAATTCGGCGGAGCTTCAGCCCAGCCGCCAGCCTACCTCCTCGGCAAAGCTCTTGTAGAACTCAGGGTCGTAAGCCTGTTCGGGCGACTTGCGGACGCGCTCATCGAGCTTGTGTGCGTCGTCACCAACCAGAATGCGCCAGCGCTCGGCCTTGACGCCATCGAGGATGATTTTTACCGCGGCCGCGGCCGTCATTGGTGCCTCGTCACGAAAACTGCGAGCACGATCCAGCGCGATCTGCTGAATGTCCGCGTCCGACATCGATGCGGTATCGATGCCCATGCCTTGCAGCCGCTGACGCGCTTGCGCGATCTCGTTCGGATTGAGTTGATCGGATTCGGTGCCGCTCTGGACCTTGCGCGAATTCGATACGATCGAGGTGCCGATATGACCGGGCATCACCACCGAACACTTGATGTGCGGCGCGTTGAGCCTGAGATCGTTCAGCAGCGCTTCGGTGAATCCCTTCACGGCGAATTTGGCTGCGCTGTAGGCGGTATGCGCCACACCGAGCCCGACCGACGCCCAGAATCCGTTGACGCTCGACGTATTGACGATATGCGCGGCATCGGCCCTTTGCAGCATCGGCAGGAAGGTTCGCGTGCCCAGATAAACGCCGCCCCAGCAGATGTTGAACGTGCGCTCCCACTGCTCGCGGGAGTTGGTGAACAGGCTGCCGCCGCCGCCGATTCCGGCGTTGTTGAACAACAGATGGATCTTGTCGGTTGCCTGCTGCTCCGCCACTTCATCGCGGAAGCGAAGCAACTGGGATTCGTCGGCGACATCGGCCAGATGCGTCGTAATCCGCAGTCCCTGGGGCAGCTTTTCGACTTCACAAAGCCGCTTGGTTTCCGCCATCTCGTGCATCGAGACGTCGCACATCGCGACATTGCAGCCCTCGGCGACAAGTTGCCGCGCAAGCTCGCGGCCCATACCCGTTCCGCCTCCGGTAATAACGGCAATCTTGCCAGCAAAGTCCTTCATGGGACGGCCGCGATCCTTCCAAAGGGTCCAACGGAAGATAATGGGCTCGAAAAATGGTCGGAGCGAGAGGATTTGAACCTCCGACCCCTAGTCTCCCAGACTGTAATGAAAGACTGACACGTTCTGCCACTCGGTGACAATACCCCTTGTTTTCAAGGGTTTCCGGACTCATACCTTTAGTCATTGACGCCATGAAACGTCACGCGATGTCGTTTCCTGCTTCCCAATTGCTTCCCAGGGGAATTGCCGATGACACAGGTCAAGCTCACCAACGAATCAGTCCGCACCCTTCCAGCCGGTCCGAAGGGCGATGCGATCTATCCCGACGCCGATTCGAAGCAGGGCGTGCCCGGCCTCTATCTGCGCGTTCGCAAGACCGGTGCCAGAACCTACGTCATCCAGTGGCGGCAGGGTAGCGGGCAGCGCCGGTCCACGGTCGGCAAGGTCGGCGTCCTGACGCTGGACGATGCCCGCAAGAAGGCTCGCAAGTTGCTGGTCGGTATCGACGAGGGTAACGACCCTATCGCCGCCAAGGCCCGCGCCAAGGTCTCCAACAAGCTCCTGTTTGAAGCGACGGCCAAGGACTACCTTGAAGCCCGCGCGGCCGACATGAAGGCGTCCAGCCTCGATCAGTGCCGCCGTCACCTGCAGCTCTATTTCAAGCCGTTCAACCGGCTCGCCGTCAGCAAGATCGATCGCGCGCTGGTCGCGGCCGAATTGCGCACCATCGCCAAGGCGCGCGGCGCGGTGCAGGCGGATCGGTCCCGTAGTACCCTTTCCGCCTTCTATGCGTGGTGCATCGGGGAAGGCTACGCCGACGAAAACCCCGTTATCGGAACCAACAAGGCCAGCCCCGACATTGGCCGGGATCGCGTTCTGACCGATGCCGAGTTGGTCACGATCTGGAATGCCCTGCCCGAAGGCACCTATGGCCGAATCGTGCGGCTGCTGATGCTGACGGGCCAGCGCCGGGATGAAATCTCCGGGCTGCGCTGGTCGGAATTGTCGGGTCTGGATACCGAGGCCGCCGCGATTAACCTGCCGAAAGAGCGGACCAAGAATAGCCGCCCTCACCTTGTGCCGTTGTCGCCGCAGTCGGTTGCTGTCCTGTCGGAAGTCGCGGCCATCGAAAGCCGCGATCTGCTGTTCGGATCGGGAGAAGGTGGGTTCAGCGGGTTCAGCCGATGCAAGGAACGGCTGGACGCCGACATATTGAAGCGCGCCAAGGAAACCGCTCCCGATCCGGCAGAGTTTAAGCCAATGCCTGAATGGACGCTGCACGACTTGCGCAGGACCATGGCAACGCGCATGGCGGACCTTGGCGTCCAGCCTCACGTTATCGAGGCGGTGCTGAACCACGTCAGCGGCCACAAGAGCGGCGTGGCTGGCATCTATAACCGGTCCACCTATGCCGACGAGAAACGCGCCGCGCTAAACCTTTGGGGATCGCACATCGCAACCCTGCTGGCGCGGGCTGAGGGCGCTAACGTCACGATGCTGAAGCGCGCCTAGTCGTCATCGATATCGGATGAGCGGTCGAAAATATCGATCCCTCTCCGTTTCAGCAGAAACAGGATGGAATCAATCCTGCGGTTCAGCTTGGT
>JAFEFK010000832.1 GCA_018240625.1 Pseudomonadota bacterium | reverse complement strand
TTCGCCGATGAGCGGTTCGACATGGCGGGCCTGTCGCTAGCAAATCCGGCGAGCACTGGCGCGCCCGCAATGCTGGCCGGAGACTACGGGGTTTACGCCGTGTTTGAACAGAAACTCTTGCGCGTCGGCAAGGACGACGACCGCGGCATCGGTGTCTTCGTGCGCACCAGCTACAGCCCGCCGGATCGCAACCCGATCGATGTTTACGCCGATGCCGGCGTTGAATGGGTTGGGTTGGTTGACCGGCGCTCCCGCGACAAATTCGGGATCGCTGCGGCCTATGCGCATGTCTCGCCGCGCGCGCAGGCGCTCGACCGCGACTTTCAGTCGATTTACGGACCGGCGTGGCCTGCGCGTTCGTCCGAGACGATGGTGACGGCGGTCTACCAGTACGAAGTGCAGGCCGGCCTGACGCTGCAGCCGAACGTGCAGTACATCCGCCATCCCGGTGGCGGCGCGACCGGTCCGCTGACGCCGGTGCGCGGCCAGCACCTCAAAGATGCAACCGTATTGGGCCTGCGGACCGTGGTGAAGTTTTAGCCGCCCATCATCTGCCGCTCGCGCGCGTAACGCACCAGTGCGGCATAGCGATAGATGCCGTGGACGAATTTGCCGTACGGCATCGTCAGGAACAGTGCGAACACCACGCCGAGATGCAGCGCCAGCAGCGGGCCCATCGCTGCAGTGGCGCGCAGCACGAGCAGTAGTAACCCGGTTGCGCCGGTCAGCCACAGCATGATGATGAACGCGACATCCATGCCCATGCGTTGCTTATCGACCAGCGCAGGATCGCGCGCCGTCTTCGCGACGAGCAATCCGATCGGGCCGATCACGAGGCCGAGGCCGCCGAGCGTGCCGAGCACGACCGGCAGATCCCACCATGGATACGGCGCTTCGCGCGCCAGCAGGTAATGATACAGCGTCGCGACGCTTGTGGCGGCGAAGCAAAGCAGGAAGCCATAGAACGTCAGGTGGTGATAGAGCTTGCGCCGGTCGGTCGGGCGCTCGTCTTCGTTGTAGCAGCCGACGCCGCCACCATGGAGATAACGCAACTCACCGGCATCGCGCAGCGCCTGCAACAGCGCGCGCGGGCCCGTTGTCATGCCGACGGGCTCGCCGATATTGCGCCAGAACGCGTGCACGCCCATCACGAGCGCGACGATGGCATAGAGGAAAGCTGCGCTGAACAGCACCGCCATCGCGTTGTGCGGCATCAGTTTGTAGAACGCGCCGGGCCCGGTATGCACGCCGTATAGCACAGCCGGATCGGTGAAGGCCGCGAAGCCGAACACGAAGGCGGCGACGCTGAGCGCGGCAATGAGGCTGATGACGAGGCCGTTGCGCGCGAACAGGCCTGACAGCCCGGGCGGCCACGCATAGTGCGCATAGGATTCCGCCCGCGCGATCGCGAGCGTCTGGGGCACGTTGACGTTGAATTCGTGCGGCGGCGCGAACTGGCAATCGGCGTAGCAGGCGCCGCAGGCGTGGCAGAGGTTGGCGAGGTAATTGAGGTCGCCGTCGGAGAAGGCGCGCCGCATTTCCATCGCCGGGAACACCGCGCACAACCCCTCGCAGTAGCGGCAGGAGTTGCAGACCGTCATTAGCCGGTCGGTTTCGCGCAGGGTGTTCGAGGAATGTGGGTGAGAAAGGTCTGTCATTGTGGCTCCGCCCGGCGCAGCCCCCCACCCCCGACCCCTCCCCACCGCAAGAGCGGGGGGAGGGGAGCAGGCAGCGCTTCAAGGCAAGCGACGCGATTAACGGACGTCGCAGAACTCCCCTCCCTCCACGCGTCTTCCGCGTGGCGGGGAGGGGTCGGGGGTGGGGGGCGCTGCATGCGCGTGCATGCGCGTTGCGAAATGCTGGCGCTAATTCCTCGCATTGGCCGCCGCCTCCCGTCCGGCGACGCGGCCGAACACGCTGCCGATGGTCATGCCCATGCCCGCCGCATAGCCCTGGCCCAGCACGTTGCCCGCCATGATCTCGCCGGCGGCGAACATGTTGGCGGCGGGTTTGCCGTCCGCCATCACCATGCGCGCCTGCCGGTTCACGCGGGTGCCCAGATAAGTGAAGGTGATGCCGGGCCGCACGGGATAGGCAAGATAAGGCGGCGCATCGATCTTGCGCGCCCAGTGCGTCTTGGGTGGCGTGATGCCTTCGGTGCGGCAATCGTCGAGAATGGTGTGATCGAAGGTGCCGGGCCGCACCGCGGCGTTGAACTCCGCCATGGTCTTCGCCAGTGCCGCCGGATCGAGCTCGAGCTTTTGCGCCAGTTCCGCAACCGTGTTGCCCGCGATCGGCGGAAACAGCGTCGGCATGAAGCTCGTCACCACACTGGAATCGAAGATGATGTAGGCGATCTGGTCCGGTTGGGCCGCGACGAGGCGGCCCCAGATCGCATAACGCTTCGGCCAGATGTCCTCGCCCTCGTCGTAGAAGCGCTGCGCATGCTTGTTGACGTCGATGCCGAACACGTCCGAATCATGCCGGGTAATGATGCCGCCGTCGAACTTTGGCGCACGCGCGTCGATCGCCACCGCGTGGCATTGGGTGGGATCGCCGATCGATTGCACGCCTTTGCCGAGCAGCATCTTCAGGATCGATCCGCGGTTGTAGGGCGTGCCGCGGATCAGAAAGTTGTCGGCGGCCGGGCCCCAGGATTCCCGGAGCCAGTCGATGTTGGCCTCGAAACCGCCGGCGGCGGCGACCAGCGCCGACGCACGGATCGCGATATCCTTGCCGTCGCGTTTCAAGGTCGCCGACAGGAACATGCCGTCCCGGATGTCGAGGCTCGTGACTTCGGCGTCGTAGAGGATGTCGATGCCGAGCTGCTCGGCGGTGAGGTAAAGCGCGTTCAGCATGGCGCGGCCGCCGCCGAGGAAGAACGAGTTGGTGCGCCCAAGGCTGAGCGTGCCGCCGAGCGATGGCTGCCAGCGCACGCCCTGCTCGACGATCCAGGTCAGCATTTCCTTGGATTCGTGGATCATGAACCGCGCCAGGTCCTCGTCGGTCTGGCCGCCGGTGACGCGCAAGAGATCCTCGAAGAATTCGTCCTCGGTATAGGGGCCGGTCAAAATCTCGGTCGCCGCGTCATGGGCGCAGCGCATGTTGCGGGTGTGGCGCGTGTTGCCGCCGCGGTAGAACTTTGGCGCGCCCTCCAGCACCAGCACCGACGCCCCCGCCCGCCGCGCGCTGATCGCCGCGCACAACGCCGCGTTGCCGCCGCCAATCACCAGCACATCGTATTTGCGACTGAGGTCAACCATGCACTGTTGTTATCGCTATTCGCATGGAATGCAAATGACCGGGCGGAGTCAATCTCCGCCCGGTCTGCACAGCAGAATGTCAGGCGGCGACCGCGTCGCGCACCGCCATCGCCTGGCCGCCGCGATAAACCGTCAGCGCCGCGACGATGCCGAGCACGGCGGCGCACATCAGCCAGTAGGCGGGCGACGCCTTGTCGCCGGTGTGCTCGATCAGCCAGGTCGATGCGAACGGCGTGAAGGTGCCGAAAATGCCGGCGGCCAGCGCGAACGCCATCGAGAAACAGGTGGTCCGCACATGCTTCGGCACGATCTCGACGAGGCAACCGAGCATGGTGCCGCTGTAGACGCCGAAATAGAACGAGAACATCATCTCCACCGCCAGCATCTTGCCGAAGGTGGGCGCGCTCACCAGCCAGTGCAGCGCCGGATAGGCCGTGAGGAGCGAGAGGACGGCGATGCCGACCAGCACCGGCTTGCGGCCGACGCGGTCCGACAGCGCGCCGCCGACAGGATTCCAGATGAAGTTGGTCACCGCGACCATCAGCGTCACCAGCAGCGCATCCTGCGTCGAGAGTTTCAGCACGGTCCGGCCGAAGGTTGGCGTGTAGACGGTGACGAAATAGAACGTCGTGGTGGTCAGGATCGCGATCATCATCCCGAGAATGACGATGCGCCAGTTGGCGATCGCGGATGTGAACACCTCACTCGCTGTCGGATGCTTCTTCATCGCCAAAAATTCCGGCGTTTCCTCCAGCGTGCGGCGCAGGAAGAACAGGAACGGGATGATGAGACAGCCGATGAAGAAGGGAATGCGCCAGCCCCATGCGGCGACCATCTCCTTCGGCATCATCTCGCTCAGGATATAGCCGAGGATGGCGGCGACGAAGATCGCGACTTGCTGGCTGGCGGACTGGAACGAGGTGTAGAAGCCGCGATTGCCCGGCGTGGAAATCTCCGCGAGATAGACCGAGACGCCGCCGAGTTCGACGCCGGCTGAGAAGCCCTGCAGCAGCCGGCCCATCAGTACGATGGCCGGGGCGGCGACGCCGATGGTCGCATAGCTCGGACAGAACGCGATCGTGACCGTTCCGATCGCCATGATGGCCAGCGTGACGATCAGTCCCTTGCGGCGGCCGATGCGGTCGATGTAGGCGCCGAGGAAAATGGCTCCCACCGGGCGCATCAGCGCGCCCAGCCAGAACACACCATAGGTTTTCAACAGCGACGCCGTGTCGTTCTCGGACGGAAAGAAGGCATGGCCGATTGCGACGGCGTAAAATCCGAACAGGAAGAAGTCGAACTGCTCGAGGAAATTGCCGCTCGTCGCGCGCAGGATGGCGCCGAGGCGCGACTTGATCTGCGGCGGCTGGGCAGCGGTAAATTGAGACATGTTCTGTTTCTCCCGAGCCCCTTGACGGCGGAGGGCGTTGGCGCGCTGCGGTTTGTCCGTCTGTTCTGCGACAACCTGCCACACTCGAAGAAGGGGACCAACCGAAAACCCGGTTCCGGCAATGTCGCCAATGCAATGCTGGCTTTAATCGGTAGCGGGATGGTGCGCACGGCCCTCGCGTTGCACCGTCGAGATCAGCCAGTCGCGGAAGGCTGTCAGCTTCGGCGGATCGGGCCGCGTATCCGGCCGCACCAGATAGAAGCCGGCATTGACCGGTAACTTCAGCGGGAAAGGCACGACCAGCCGGCCCTTGGCGATGTCGTCCTCGACATAAGAGGTCCGGCCGATGGCGACGCCCATTCCATC
This sequence comes from Pseudomonadota bacterium, assembly GCA_018240625.1. Lineage (GTDB taxonomy): Bacteria > Pseudomonadota > Alphaproteobacteria > Rhizobiales > Xanthobacteraceae > Nitrobacter. The sequence continues at coordinate 19,693 of JAFEFK010000832.1, read as the reverse complement.
CATGGCGGCCTGCACCGTCATCAGGATCAGGTCGAAGGACAGGCCGGGAAGCTTCGAGATGTTGATCGGCAGGCCTACCGCCGTCAGCCAAAGCCGCCAGTCGTCGTCGTTACTGCTGCTGCTGAGCAGGGTGTGATGAGCGAGGTCTTCGGGCGTTCGCAGCGGCTTGCCGCCCTTGAGCAGGGCGGGACTGCACACCGGAAACATTTCGTCGGCCATCAGCCATTCGCTGCGCAATCCGGGCCACTGTCCGCGGCCGTAGCGGATCGCGGCGTCGACGTCGGCGCCGCGGAAATCCACCAGACTTGTCGATGTGGTGATGCGCACGTCGATATCGGGGTGCGCCTGCTGAAACGACGACAGCCGCGGCAGCAGCCACTTCGCCGCCAGCGACGCCAGCGTGCTCAGTGTGAGCACGCGGTCGTCCTTGCTCAGCAACCGATCGGTGGCGAGCCTGAGATCGTTGAAGGCGGCGCGAATGCCGGGGAGGTAGTCTTTGGCCTCAGGTGTCAGCGTCAGCGCGCGGTTCTGCCGGACGAACAACCGGAGCCCCAGTTCTTCCTCGAGCCTGCGAATCTGATGGCTGATTGCGGTCTGCGTCACGTTCAGTTCAGTGGCGGCGAGCGTGAAGCTGAGATGCCGTGCGGCCGCCTCGAAAGCACGCAACCCGTTCAGCGAGGGGAGCCGGGTGGACATCGGGCCAGGTCTCAATTCATGAGATTATATCATATAAAGGCGGAGAAAGTGTCGTTTGTCCATAAGGCAAATGAAGCAGATATTCGCGGACAGAACTTAGCTTTAGGAGACTGCCATGTCCACCCATTCCCATCAGACGATGACAAATCATCATGAGGCGGGCGCTTTGGCCACGATCGGCGAGACCTTGCATGCCTGGCGCGAGCGTTTCCAGCAGCGCAACGAACTGGCGCGCTGGACCGAGCGCGACCTGCACGATGTCGGCCTGTCCTGGAGCGACGTAGCCATCGAGGCCGATAAGCCGTTCTGGCGGGCATAATCCCTCCCGCCAGCAAGCCGGCGCTGCCTGACGGGGGCGCCGGCTTTCTTCCTGCCGGATCAGTCAGCGGGAGCGTGCCATGACAGCGTTGCTTCTGAAGGACCTGCCGCACTACACGGATATCCTCCGTTTGCGGAATGGCGCTTCCCTGACGGTCCGCTTCGTCCAGCCCTGCGATACCGAGGCCTTGCAGAATTACTTTCGCGGTCTCACGGCGCGTTCGCGTTACAACCGTCTGCTCGGCGCAACCAGCGAACTGCCACTGTCGGTGCTCAGCCAGTTCGTCCGGGTTGGCGAGGGCGAAGGATTTTCAGCGGTCGCGACCATGAAGCTCGACGGTGTCGAGACTATCGTCGGTGAAATTCGGTATGCGTTCGACGTAGCGGCGTCACGTCTCGAATTCGGGATTTCGATTACCGACCGCTGGCAGGGCTTTGGAATTGGCGCAGCGCTGCTGTCGAATCTCGAATGCCGCGCGGCGGCGTTGGGCGCGACGGAAATCACCGGCGACACGTTACGGTCGAACGATGCCATGATCCGGCTTGCGCGCAAGTCCGGCTATGCGTTCATGCCGACGCCCGGCGACTGGAAGCTGGTGCGTTTCGAGAAACCCATCGCGATCGCCAAGGCAGAGATTCCCTGCGCTAGCTGGCGCATCGCGGCGCAGGAAGCGGCGATGCACGCGGTGTGATTCGAAAAATGTTATTGCCGTAGACCGGGAGTCAGCGACGCGACGATGAGTGCTCCCTCTCCCATGGGGAGAGGGGTGGGGTGAGGGGGTACGACGTATCGACAATAACGCCCCCTCACCCGACCGTCTCCGCTGCGCTTCGTCGGTCGACCTCTCCCCAGCGGGGAGAGGTGAAGAAAGATCGCTCCGCTACTTCCCCGTAAACACCGCCTTGCGCTTGTCGATAAAGGCCTGCACCGCCTCGCGATGATCCGATGTCATGGTGGTACGGACCAGCCGCTCGGCCTCGTGGTCGCGGGCGGTGGCGAAATCGAACGCCAGCGCCTCGTCGAGATTGTCCTTCATGTAGCGCAGCGCGATCGACGGCCCCTCGGCCATCGTCTTCGCCAGCACGAAGGCCTCCTCTTGAAGCTTCGCATCCGGCACCACGCGGTTGACGAGGCCGATGGCCTCGCAACGCCGCGCATCGACCTTCTCGGCGGTGAACATCAGTTCGCGCGCCCGCGCAGTCCCAACGAGACGCGTCAAGAGCCAAGCGATGCCGTAGTCGCCGCTTAGCGCTACACGCAAGTAGCCGGTGGAGACGAAGGCGGATTCGGCCGCGATGCGGATATCGCAGGCCATGGCGAGCGCGAGGCCTGCGCCGACCGCGGGGCCGGGGAGCGCCGCGATGGTCGGCTTGCGCACTGAGACCAGCGCGCCGGTGAGCAGCCGCTGGCGCTCCTGAAGGTCCGCGACCTTCTCCTCCTGCGACATCGCGAGCCGCCTGGGATCGCGATGCGCGCCCATGCCCTTGACGTCGCCACCGGCGCAGAACGCGGTGCCTGCGCCGGTCAGCAGCAGCACGCCGACATCGGGATTTTCGCCGCAGGTGCGGATCATGGTGCGCAGCGCAGGCGTCAGCCGGTCCGACATGGCATTGCGAACTTCGGGGCGGTTCAGCGTGATGACGGCGACGCGGTCGCGGATCTCGCACAGCAGTTCATCGGTGCCGGTGTCGATGGTGGTGGCTGGCATGTCGGAAGTCCTTTGTCTCCGTTTCGTCATGGCCGGGCTCGTCCCGGCCATCCACGTCTGATCTTTCGAATGACTTTAAAAGAAGACGTGGATGCCCGGCACAAGGCCGGGCATGACGGATAGATCGTGCGCGTCGTTCTAGAACTTCTCCACCCACGGGCGCAACTCCAACTCCCAGGTCCAGGTCGAGCGGGGCTGGCATAGCACGTTCCAGTAATTTGCCGCGATGGCGTCCGGATCGAGGAACGAATCCGGCCTGTCGTCGGGCTCCCGGCGCGCGGCGCTGCGGACACCGCCATCGATGATGAAATGCGCGACGTGAATGCCCTGCGGCGAAAATTCCCGCGCCAGGCTTTGCGCCATGCCGCGCAGGGCGAACTTGCCCATGGCGAAGGGAGCCGATTGGGGAAAACCCTTCACGCTGGCGGAGGCGCCGGTGAAGAAGATCGCGCCGTGCTTGTTCGGCAACATGCGCTTTAGCGCCTGCTGCGCCGTCAGGAAACCGCCGAACGCGCTGACGGCGATCGCCTGTGCCACGTCGGTGGGCGCAAGCTCGATAAACGGTCCGCGCGCCCGCGCGCTGGCATTGTAGAGCACCACATCCGGCGCGCCCATGTCGCGTTCGACGTCGCCGAACAGCCGCGCCACGTCGTCGGCGCTGGTGGCGTCGCAAGCGTAAGCGGTGGCGCCGGTCTCGCGGCACAGCGCTTCGAGTTTCGCGATCTGGCGCGCGGCAAGCGCCACGCGCAGGCCGTGGCTGGCGAGCAGGCGCGCGAACGAGGCGCTGATGCCTTCACCGGCGCCGACGATCAGCGCGGTCTTGTAGTTCGGCGTGTCCATGATGGCGACCTCTGAGGTGTGCATGGCTGCGGGGCTTTATTCGCCGCCGCAACGGGGGCATGATCGATGGCAGATAAGCCGCTTCCCGGCTTGCACAAGTCAAAGCCTGCACAAGGAAACGCTCGTGACCGCGACAGCCCGACAAGCACCGACAGGCGCGCCCGCGAACCTGATCGCACCGGATACGTCCGGCATGAATTTCTATCGCGCCGATCCGTCGCTGGCCGATCTGCTGCGCATCCATCTGCCGGAAAAACTGTTCAGGCATATCGACCCGCATCTGGACCGGCTCGGCGCGCTCGCCGGCGGCACGCTCGACGAGTGTGCGCGGCTCGCCGACAAGCACGGCCCCGTGCTGCATCAGCGCGACAAGTTCGGCCGCGATATCCAGTGGATCGAATATCACCCAGCTTATCGCGAGCTCGAAAAGGCGGCGTTCGGCGAATTCGGCATCCACGCGCTGTCGCATCGCAATGGCATCATGGGCTGGCCGGACACGTACCCCGTCACCGCCAAGCACGCCTTCACGTTTTTATTCAACCAGACCGAATTCGGCATGGGTTGTCCGATCAACGTCACCGACGGCGCGGCGAAATTGCTGTCGAAGTTTGGCGACGCCGCGCTGAAGGAAAAATATCTCGACGGCCTGACGCAAACCGACATGGCCAAGCTGACCCAGGGTGGCCAGTTCATGACCGAGAAGGAAGGCGGCTCCGACGTCGGCACGCTGACCACGACGGCGGTGCAGGAGGGCGATCACTGGCGTCTTCATGGCGAGAAGTGGTTCTGCTCCAATGCCGACGCGCAGGTGGTGATGCTGCTGGCGCGTCCGCAAGGCGCGGGCGCCGGAACGAAAGGCGTCGGCCTGTTCCTGATGCCGCGCTGGCTCGATGACGGCACGCAGAATCATTATCGAATTGTCCGTCTGAAGGACAAGCTCGGCACCCGCTCGATGGCGTCGGGCGAGATCAAGCTCGAGGGCGCCATCGCCTATGCGGTCGGCAAGCTCGACCGCGGTTTTGTGCAGATGGCCGAGATGGTGAACTCGTCGCGGCTGTCCAACGGCGTGAAGTCCACCGCACTGATGCGCCGCGCCTATCACGACGCGATGACGGTGGCGCACGGCCGCGTGGTGTTCGGCAGCCGCATCATCGACCTGCCGCTGGCGCGGCGGCAACTGATGAAGATCTTGCTCGCGACCGAGCAGGGGCTGTCGCTGAGTTTCCTCACGGCAGACGCGCTCGATCGCGCCGAAGCCAGCAGCCAGGATGCGGCGGCGCTGCTGCGCATCCTGACGCCGACGCTGAAATTCCGCGCCACCCGCGACGCGCGGAAAGTCTGCGGCGATGCCATGGAGATGCGCGGCGGCGTCGGCTACATCGAGGAATTCGCGACCGCGCGGCTGTTGCGTGATGCGCATCTCGGCTCGATCTGGGAAGGCACCGGAAACATCGTCGCCATCGACGCGCTGACGCGCGCCGTCGGCCGTCACGGCGCGGAGGCCGCACTCGCGGCCGATCTGCATGCGCGGCTCGACGACAGCACTGGCGTGCCGCAGGCGTGGCGCGACAAACTGCACGGCCTGACCGATCGCGCGATCGATTTTGCGCGCGAGGTCGCCAAGGGCGGCGGCAACGAGGCCGATGCGCGCCGCGCCACCAGTCTGCTGTATCAGGTGGCGAGCGCCGTTACGTTCGCGTGGGAGGGCAACCGTATCCACGCGCTGCGGGGCGACGCGCGGCGCATGTTGCTGTCGCGCCTCGTGGTCGATCACAGGATCGCGGCGCCGGACCCGTTCCGGCTGACGGAAAATGCCGCGCAGCGCAAGATCAATGACCTCATGCTCGGCGACCGCGCCGCCCCTCTCACAGAGGTTGGCGAATTGCTTGTGGCGGCATAACCTCACTTTCCGTTCATTCCCGCGCAAGCGGGAATTGAGCACAACGAATCCGATACAGCTCTGGGTCCTCGCCTTCGCGAGGACGAGCGGAAGAAACTCAGAGAGACAACCGGAGAGGAAACCCCGATGAAGGCCGCCGTCCTGCACGAAGTCAACAAGCCGCTGGTGATCGAGGATGTCAGCGTGCCGAATCCCGGCCCGCGCGAGGTGCTGATCCGCACCAAAGTCGCCGGCCTCTGCCATTCCGATCTGCACTTCATGGAAGGGCTGTATCCCCATCCGCTGCCCGCCGTGCTGGGCCATGAGTCCGCGGGGGTGGTGGAGAAGGTCGGCTCCGACGTCACCTATGTGAAACCCGGCGATCATGTCGTGACGTGTCTCTCGGTGTTCTGCGGCACCTGCGACAACTGCACCACCGGCCGCACCGTGCTCTGCACCGACACCACGGTGAAGATGCTGCCCGGCCAGTCGAACCGGCTGTCCTGGGGGCGCAAGGAGAAGCTGAACCAGTTCCTCAACCTGTCGTCGTTCGCCGAGCAGATGCTGGTGCATGAGAACGCCATCGTCAAAATCCGCAAGGACATGCCGCTGGAGCTCGCCGCGCTGATCGGCTGCGGCGTCATCACCGGTTATGGCGCCGTCGTGAACACGGCCAAGGTCACGGCGGGCGAGAGCGTCGTCGTGATCGGCTGCGGCGGCGTCGGGATGGCGGCGATCAACGGCGCGGAGATCGCAGGCGCCGGACGGATCATCGCGGTCGACACCAACCCGGCGAAGCTGCAGTTAGCGACAAAACTCGGTGCGACCGATATCGTCGATCCCAGAAATGGCGACGTGGTGCAGCAGGTGCGCGACCTCACTGGCGGCGGCGTGCACCATTCCTTCGAGGTGCTGGGCCGGAAGGAGACCGCCGAGCAGGCCTTTGCGATGCTGGCGCCGGGCGGCACCGCGACCATCGTTGGCATGATCCCGTTCGGCCAGAAGATCGAACTGCACGGCTTCGACTTCCTGCGCGAGCGAAAAATTCAGGGCTCGTCCATGGGGTCGAACCACTTTCGCGTCGACATGCCGCGCCTGATCGAGTTCTACATGCGCGGCAAGCTGCATCTGGAAGACTGGATTTCTGCGAAGTTGAAGCTTTCCGAGATCAACGAGGGCTTTGCCAACATGAAGGCCGGCAAGACCGTGCGCAGCGTCATCATGTTCGATGCGTGAGGTATTATGTTCGACGCGTAAGGTATTCGCCTTTCCCCGCAGGCGGGGAGAAGCCGTCGTTTTGTCATTCCGGGGCGCGCGGAGCGCGAACCCGGAATCCATAATCCCTGTCGTGGTTATGGATTCCGGATAGCCGCTATGCGGCTTCCGGAATGACAACATCACCTCGACACGTGCGCCGACACCGCGAGCCAGCGGCCGCTTTGTTTGGCCCAGCAGTCGGTGTAGCGGCCATGCGCTTGCTTGCCGTCCGGCAGCGTGTAGCTTGTCGCGGCATGGATGATGGCGAAGTCGCCGAGAATGCGGATCTTCACGTCGTGCGCTGTGAGATTTTTGATCGTCACCGGTATGGCGGTCTGCTTCAGAAAGTCCGCGCGATCGACCAGCGTCTTGTCGGGATTCGAGCAGTAGAAATCCTGCGCCAGGATTTCATCGAAACGTTTCACGTCGGAATTCTGGACGGAGTCGATGTAGTCCTTGTTGAGCTTCGTCAATTCGTTGAGGTCGTTGGTCATGATGATGCCTCAGGTCTCAGTGCTTGTTTCGGCTACTACGTCGGCAGCAGCTTCTCTTTACCTCTCCCTGAAAGGGAGAGGTCGGCGCGCATCGTCAGATGCGAGCCGGGTGAGGGTCATCTGCAGCAGACCCCCACCCCGACCCTCCCCCTTTCAGGGGGAGGGAGGAAAACTCAATCATCGAAGTCAGGTGGCGGCACAAAGCCGCCGAACTCGCGTTCGATCAATTCTGCCAGTTTGAGCGGCGTGCGATCCTCCAGCCACGGGCCGACAATCTGCACGCCGATCGGCAAACCATCCGATGACATGGTCACCGGTATCGCGGTGGCCGGCAGCCCGGGCAGCGTCGCGATACCGGGCCATGCCAACTGGTCGGTGTAAGGATATTTTGTGCCATCGATCTCGATGCGACGTGCTTCCTGCGGCTCCAGATGGTCGTGCGGGTAGGCGGGCGTCGGCATGATCGGGCATATCACCGCGTCAAACGTCCTGAACAGTTCGCGCCACTGCGCCCGCAGCCGGGTGCGTCCGCCATCGGCGATCACCCAGTCACGATGGCTGAGTGCGATGCCGCGCAGACGTTCGGCGCCAAGACTCATGTCCTTCGGATCGAGACCGGCGGCGGCCTGTTTCGCGCCCTCATAGATCTCTGGTGTAAAGGTGGCAGCAAGGAATGACAGCAGCATCCGCATATACAAGCGCGACGAGGCGGCAAAATCCGGCAGCAGCGGGCTTTCGCGCGTGACCTGCACGCCGGCTTTGGCAAGTTTCGCGGCGAGATCGTTGACGGCGGCGCGCACCTCCTTGTTCGGCGGCAGCACCGGGTCGGTGTCGATCACCAGCACGCGAAAATCCTTCAGCGCGCTATGACGCGCTGCCGGCAGCGCGAGTTTGTAGCCGACGCCATCCTCGAGCGGGTCGGGCCCAGCCATGACGTCGAGCAGGACGGCGAGATCGGGGGCGCCGCGCGCCATCGGACCGATCACCGAGAGGTCGCGGTTGAACGGCAGCGGCGGCAACGGCGGCGAGACGTGGCCGCGATTGGCACAAAGGTTGAAGGTCGGCTTGTGTGCATAGACGCCGCAATGAAACGCCGGTACACGCAGCGAGCCGCCGATGTCCGAGCCGAGCGACAGCGCGCCGTAGCCGGCCGCAAGCGCGGCGGACGAGCCGCCGGAAGAGCCACCCGGTGTCCGGCCGAGGTTGAACGGATTGTTGGTGACGCCGTAGATGTCGTTGTAACTCTGCCAGTCGGCAAGCGCGACCGGCACGTTGGTCTTGGCGAGGATGACGCCGCCGGCGTCCTTCACGCGCGATATCGACAGCGCATCCTCTGTGGGGCGAAAATCCTTTTGCGGCGGAAAGCCGAATGTGGTCGGCAGGCCGGCGACGTTGTAGGATTCCTTCACCGTCATGGGAATGCCGAGCAGCGGTTTTGTCTCGCCGCGCGCCAGCGCCGCGTCGGCGTCCTTTGCCGCCTTCAGCCCGCGCTCGAAATCGCGCACGCAGACCGCGTTGACCTTGGCGTCGTGCCGCTCGATGCGCGCGATGACATCCTGCGCCAGTTCGACAGCGGAGACTTTCCTCGCCTTGAGCGCCGCTGAAAGCTGCGCAGCAGTCTTGAAGCTCCATTCGGATGTAGCCACGGTCGACCTCCTTTTCTGTGGCTTCAATGATGCGCGGTTCCATCGGACGCCGCAAGCCGCGCGAGCAAACGACAGTCGCAGTCAATGCTTGCGCAACAATCTAGGCGCCGCCGATCAGGATGCCGACGCCAAGCACGATGACGCCACCCAGCACGATCTGGAAGACAGCTTGCAGGAACGGCGTGTCCATGTAGCGCGCCCTGATATAGGCGATCGCCCACAATTCGAAAAAGACCACAACGCCCGCGATCGCTGTGGCGATCCAGAACGCATTCGGCCAGCCGTCAGGGACGAGATAGGGCAGCGTATGGCCGAGACCGCCGAGGGCGGTCATCAATCCGCAGGTGAGGCCGCGCAGCCAGGGCGAGCCGCGCCCGGTGATCGACCCGTCGTCGGACAGCGCTTCGGCGAAGCCCATGCTGATGCCGGCGCCGATCGAGGCTGCGAGGCCGACAAGAAAGGTCTGCCAGTTGTGATGAGTCGCGAAGGCCGCCGCGAACAGCGGCGCCAATGTCGAGACCGAACCGTCCATCAGTCCGGCAAGGCCCGGCTGCACATACTGGAGGACGAACATGCGCTGGCGGGTGCGGTCTTCCGTCACGCGATCGTCGGATTTGAGGAAGTCGCCGGTCAGTTTGGCTGCGAGATGCTCGTGGCCTTTCTCCATCTCCGCGAGATCGCCGAGCAATTTGCGGACGCTGACGTCCTGCGCCTGCGCGGCGGCCTTTGCGTAAAAGGTCTGGGCCTGCAACTCCATCGTCTCGGCTTCCCGGCGGATGGTGTCGAGCGGCAGATTGCGCGTCAGCCAGATCGGGCGGCGGCGCAAAAACCCCCGGACGTCCTCGCGCCGGATCGGCGGCAGGTGGGACCCGAAGCGCTGCTGGTACATGTCGAGCAGCATGTGGCGGTGACCAGTTTCTTCTTCCGCCATCTGTTCGAAGATCTTCGCGGAGTCCGGGTAACGCTCCGCCAGGTCTTCAGCGAAGCTCATGTAAATGCGGCTGTCCTCTTCCTCGCTGGCAATCGCCACGGCGAGGACTTCACGTTCGGTAAGGTCGGCAAACGTCTTCATCGGGTCCGGATACCTAGTTTAGAACTATTCTAAATTAGATACCCGGACCGTTTTCCCGCGTCAATGGCCGCTTTGTTCTCTGGTTTCGATCGGAATCCAGAGGTTGACGCCGCCCATGCCGGTCTGCGGATTGAAAGTCGGCAGATGCCGCTCGATGCAGGGCGCGTTGGCCACGCGCTCGCCGCTCGACGGCAGCCAGTCGTTCCAGATCGCGTTGTAAGTCGCCCCGATCCCCGAGACGTGCCCGTCATGTGAGAACACTGCGTAGCGCTGCGGCGGCAGCGTCACCTCGATCAGGCCGCGCGGTGTCCTGCTGAATTTGGTCACTTCGGCGGCGCAGATGTATTCAAAATTGCCCTCGTCATCCATGCCGCCGCTGATGCTGACGGGAGTGCTGTCGCGCTTGTCCGGAATATCGGCGTACATCGTCGCCATGAAGGTCCGCCATTGCACCGGAATGCCATGCGGGTTGCCGAACGGGTGGCGCTGCGCCAGCCCGACCGCCATGATCTCGTCGCCCTGCACGAGTCGCGGCGGCTTGAGATCGGCGGATGTGCCGTCCTGGATGTCGATCGGCTTGACCATTGCGAGATCCTCCGTGGTTGCGGTTCTGCGGACCATTTCCGGGGTGACGCCGAACTGGGCGCGGAATGCGCGCGAGAACGCCTCGTGCGAGTTGTAGCCCGAGTCCAGCGCGAGCGAGAGAATGTCGGGCGCGCCGCCGGCCAGCGCGCGGGCGGCTTCCGTGAGGCTGCGCCCGCGCAGATACTGCATCACCGACTGTCCGATGGCTTCGCCGAAGGCGTGCGCGAGATGGTAGCGAGAGACTTCGCAGGCGTCCGCGATATCCGCCAGCGTCTGCAGCCGGCCGAAGTGGCGTTCGATGATCCAGAGCGCCTTGCGGGTCAACGACATGCATCCGTCTCGCGAGTTGCGTGCGGATGACGTTAGCGAACCCGGGCGGTGTCCGCTTGATCGGAATTGCGGGCGTGCGGAAAATTTCAGAGTCGAAGGGAGGCAATGAGCCGCGCGACCAGATTAATTCGTCATGGCCGGGCTCGTCCCGGCCATCTACGTCTTTCTTGCTGCGACATCCGCCAAGACGTGGATGGCCGGAATAAATCCAGCCATGACGGCGGGAGGTTTTTAAAGGCCGTTGCGCTCAAGCCTGCGTTGAGGCTTTCTCGAGAAACTCGAGCAGCAGGCGGCTTACCTGCTGCGGCTGTTCCTGCTGCACCCAGTGCCCCGCGCCGTCGATCAGATGGCAGCCGATCATGTCGGTGCAGGTTTTGGTCTGCATTGTCTCGAACACGCCGGGTCGCTGATACGTGCCCCAGTCCTGCTTGCCGGAGATGAAGCAGGAGGGCACATCGATGCTGCGGCCGGAAAATGTTTCCAGTTCGCTTGTGAATGCACCCGAGGTGCCGCAGCGATACCATTGCAGGCCGCCTTGGAATCCCGTGCGCGCATATTCGCCGCTGTAGAAGGCCAGCTCGTTGTCGGGGAGCCACGGGTTGGCGGCGATCTGCGCCGCATCGGGCATCACTTCGGCGACGGTCTCGGCCATGCCCTTGTCCAAATCCATGACGTAGTAGGTCGGCAGTTTGGCCAGCTCTTCCGCGCTCCATGCCTTCAGCGGATAGGGCTTGTTGGCCGCCCAGTCGGCGCTCTTGTGGTGATAATAGGCGCGCAGAAAATCATGCACGCCCAGCGGCGCGCGGTGCATGTCGGCATTGGCGCCGCGCGTCGAGTAGTACCATTGATAGTGCTTGCGCGGGCGCGGCAACGCGGCGAGATCGCGATGTACGGGATCGTCGGCAGGTGGTGTTGGCTTGTCGGCTGTGTCGAATGGCAGTGGCGGCGGCCCTGCGAATGGCGCGCTCATCATCACCACGCTGCGGAATACATCCGACCGCACCAGCGCACACCAGGCCGCAACCGACGCGCCGAAATCGTGACCGACGACAGCAGCATGGCGATAGCCGAATGCGGAGACCAGTCCGAGCGCATCGCGTACCAGATTGAGCAGACGAAACTGCGAGAGGTCGCCGTCATAACTCGGATCCCAGCCGGTGGTGCGGCCATAGCCGCGCTGGTCGGGCGCGATCACGTGATAGCCGGCGGCTGCCAGCGCCGGCATCACCTTGCGCCAGCTATAGGCGAGTTCCGGAAAGCCGTGCAGCAGAAGCACGCAGGGACGCTCTTTGGTCTCGAAGCCTGCTTCGAGCATATGCATGCGCAGGCCGTTGATGCCGTCGACGAAGCGCGAGCGGACGCCGGCGGGAAGGACGTCGGCGCCGAGGGGTGAAAGCGTGTTGGTCATGGCTCTGCTCTTGCGATCGCGTGGAAGAAGGTGCCGGTGACGTTGCCGCGCCGGCCGCCGCGCTCGGGCACGGGCTGTCCCTGCGCGTCGATTAATTCCGCGAAAGGCTCATCATGCCCCGCCGTGACAAGACTCGCATAGTGGAATTCATGGCCGCGCACGCGCATGCCGGCGGGGCCGAGCGGGCTGTCGGACAAAAGTCGCGCCTCGCGATAGCCGAGATGCAGCTTGCGTTTGTGGAAGCTGGCGGCGTGGCCGAGCAGGCCGGTCATGGGATGGGTGACGCCGCTGGCATCTTCAATACTCTCGCCCAGCACCATGTAGCCACCGCATTCGCCATGCACCGGGTGTGTCGCGGCGAAACGTACAAGAGCGTCGCGAAATCGATGCGCGGATGCGAGCGTGCCGGCATGCAATTCCGGATAGCCGCCCGGTAGCCAGCAGACATCGCAATCGTCAGGAGGAGGTTGGTCCGCGAGCGGCGAGAACGGCACGATCTCCGCGCCAGCCGAGCGCCAGCCGTTCAGCAAATGCGGATAGATGAAGCTGAAGGCGGCATCCTGCGCCAGCGCGATGCGCTGTCCCGGCGGCGGCAGCGCCAGCGCCAGCGCTGACGCATTGCCCGGAACTGCGAACGGCGTCGCGAGCGCGAGGATCGCGTCGAGATCGCAATGCGATTCGGCCATGTCGGCAAGACCTGCAAGCCGGCTTTCGAGGTCGCCATGTTCGCCGGCCTGCACCAGGCCGAGATGCCGCTCGGGCAGCGTCAGCGTTGCATCGCGCGAGATCGCACCAAGCACGGGAATGCCGAGCGCGGCGATGGCATCGCTGATCAGCTGGGCGTGTCGCGGGCTGCCGACCTTGTTGAGGATCACGCCGCCGATGCGCACATTTGCCTCGTGCGTCATGAAGCCGCGCACGACGGCCGCGGCGGATTGTGCCTGCGCGGTCACGTCGACTACGAGCAGCACGGGTAGGCGATAGCGCGCGGCGAGATCGGCGCTGGCACCGGCGCGGCCTCGATTCCCCTCGACCCCATCGAACAGGCCCATGGCGCCTTCGATCACGATCATGTCGGCGCCGTGCGTTGTCCTGGCCATCAATGCGTCGAGCAGATCCGATGGCATCGCCCAGCTATCGAGATTGACACTGGCATGACCGGTCGCGGCGGCATGAAACGCAGGATCGATATAGTCGGGACCGGCTTTGGCCGCACGCACGTCGAGGCCGCGCCGCCTCAAGGCGGCAAGCAGGCCGAGCGTCACCGTGGTCTTTCCGGAGCCGGAATGCGGGGCCGAAACCAGAATGCCGCGCGGTGTCATCGCCCGAGCCTGGCTGTCTTGAGTACGATATTGGACACAGGAACGAACCCGACCATGCCACGTTTCATCCCGCACATCTCATGGAGAAGTCAAATGGCAATCGAAGACAAGGAACAGGGCAACCTGATCGGCAGCGACAAGGTCGAGGGCACGGCGGTCTATGGCGCCGATAGCGAGAAGATCGGTTCCATCGAGCGGGTGATGATCGACAAGCCGAGCGGAAAGGTATCTTACGCCGTGCTGGCGTTCGGTGGCTTTCTCGGCGTCGGGCATGACCACTATCCGCTGCCGTGGCAGTCGCTGAAGTACAATCCGCAACTCGGCGGCTATCAGACCATGATCACCGAAGACCAGATCAAGGGTGCGCCGAAATATGCCAGCGATAACGACTGGAACTGGAACGATGCAAGCCGCACACGCGGCGTCAACGATTACTATGGTGTGCCGGTGATTTGAGGCTGATTGCGAAGTTGCCGATGATAATGCGATCGGCGAGCCGCATGTACTTCCTCCCCCTGAAAGGGGGAGGGTCGGGTGGGGGTCTTTTCGTGCAAGACGAAGTGACCCCCACCCGACTGCTTCGCAGTCGACCTCCCCCTTTCAGGGGAGGGGAAGAGTTATCGGACGAGTGCCGCGCATCTCACGTTTTCTTCGGCCAATACTTGTCGCGCAGGTGACGCTTCACCAGCTTGCCGGTCGGCGTGCGCGGCAACTCGGCCTCGAAGTCGATGCTCTTGGGGCATTTGATCGGCGAGAGGTGCTTTCGGCAGAATACGATCAGTTTGGCTTCGAGATCCTTGCCGGCCTTCGTCATGTCATTGGGCTGCACGACGGCCTTCACTTCCTCGCCCATCTCCTCGTTCGGCACGCCGAACACCGCGACGTCGGCGACCGCCGGATGGCGGATCAGCACGTCTTCCGTTTCCTGCGGGTAGATGTTCACGCCACCGGAAATGATCATGTAGGATTTTCGGTCGGTGAGGTAGAGAAAGCCCTCGTCGTCGACATAGCCGACGTCGCCGAGCGTCGACCAGCCCTTGTCGTTGTAGGCGCGCTGCGTCTTCTCGGGATCGTTGTGATAGGTGAAGACGGGCGCGTCGGCGAAGTACACCGTGCCGATCTCGCCGGTCGGGCGCTCGTTGCCTTCTTCGTCCAGAATCTTGAGCTTGCCGACCACCGCCTTGCCGACGGTGCCGCGATGGCTAAGCCATTGCTGTGAGGTCGACACCGTGACGCCGTTGCCTTCGGAGCCGGCGTAGTACTCGATCAGGATCGGCCCCCACCACTCGATCATTTTCGCCTTGACCTCGACCGGGCAGGGTGCCGCGGCATGGATCGCGCCTTTCAGCGACGACACGTCGTATTTGGCGCGGACGTCATCAGGCAGTTTCAGCATCCGCACGAACATGGTGGGCACGAGCTGCGACTGGGTTATCTTGTGTTTTTGCACCTGTCGCAGAAAATCCTCGGCGTCGAAATGCTCCATGATGATGACGGTGCCGCCAAGCGTGATCGCCATCATGCTGAAGCGCAAAGGCGCGGCATGATAGAGCGGCGCCGGCGAGAGATAGACGCTGTCGGCGTTCATGCCGCACATGGTGGCGCACAGCAGTTTCAGGAACGGGTTCGGCAGGTCGATCGGATTATGTTCGTTGGCTCGCTTGATGCCTTTCGGGCGGCCTGTCGTGCCTGACGAATACAGCATGTCATAACCGGCGACCTCATCTGCGATGGGCGTTATCGGTTGGGCTTGTTCGGCCTCCTTGACCCAGGAGCGGAAGCCCGGCAGCGGCTCGTCCATCATGAAGAACAAGGGTGCGCCCGGCGCGTCGCTCAAGAGTCCCTTGATCTGGTCGGCGCATTTCAGCGTCGTGATGACAACTTTCGCGCCGCAATCCCGCACGATGTAGTCGATCTCGTCCTGCGTGAGATAGCGGCTGATCGCCGTGTAATAGAGTCCTGCGCGTTGCGCGGCCCAGCAGATCTCCATGAACGCCAGCCGGTTCTCCATCAGGAACGCGATGTGATCGCCGGCCTTGAGGCCGAGCGAGCGGAACAGGTGCGCGCCCTGATTGGAGAGTTCGTCGAGTTCGCGATAGGTGATGGCCTTGCCGGTGCCGGCCATCTGATAGGCGATCTTGTCGGGATTCGTCTTGGCATGGATCGACGGGTGGGTCATGGGCGTTTCCGGCGTGAGGCGAGGCGCGAACGGAAAGAGCGAATAGCGAATAGTAAGTAGCGAGTAGAACGAGCCCTTCTCGTCGTTGCGAGGAGCGAAAGCGACGAAGCAATCCAGTTCTTGCTTGTGATTTTCTGGATTGCTTCGCTTCGCTCACAATGACGGGGGCGGACTCTATTCGCTACTCTCTACTCGCTATTCGCTCCCTTACAACCGCTCCACGATCGTGACGTTGGCCATGCCGCCGCCTTCGCACATGGTCTGCAGGCCGTAGCGCTTGTTGTTCTGCTTCAGCGCATGAACGAGTGTTGTCATCAGCTTGGTGCCGGAGCCGCCCAGCGGGTGCCCGAGCGCGATGGCGCCGCCGTTGACGTTGAGACGTGCCGGATCGGCGCCGGTGGTCTTCAGCCACGCGGTTGGCACCGACGCGAAGGCTTCGTTGACCTCGAACAGGTCGATGTCGTTGATGCTCATGCCGGCTTTTTTCAGCGCGCGTTCAGTGGCGGGCAGCGGCGCTTCCAGCATGATAACGGGATCGCCGCCCATCATGGTCATGTGGTGGATGCGCGCCATCGGCTTGATTCCGAGCGACTTCAGACCCTTCTCGTTGACGATCATGACGCCGGAGGCGCCGTCGCAGATCTGGCTGGCGCTGGCCGCGGTCAGCTTGCCATTTTCCTGAATGAGCTTGACGCCCTTGATGCCGTCGAGCGTGGCGTCGAAGCGGATGCCTTCGTCGATGTGATGGGTGTCGGTCGAGCCGTCCGCGCGCGTAATTTTCAGCGGAACGATCTCGTCCTTGAATTTGCCGGCCTGGGTCGCGGCGATTGCGCGCTGGTGGCTGTTGTAAGCGTACTCGTCGAGATCATCCTTCGAGAGGCCGTACTTCTCGGCCATCATTTCCGCGCCGGTGAACTGGCTGAACACGATGTTCGGATAGCGCGCCTCGAGGTTCGGGCTCTTGTAGTGTCCAAAACCGTTTTTCGCGGGTAGAGAGGAGGCGAGACCCATCGGGACGCGTGTCATCCCCTCGACACCGGCAGCGATCACCATGTCCATCGCGCCCGACATCACCGCCTGAGCTGCGAAGTGCAATGCCTGCTGCGACGAACCGCACTGGCGGTCGATCGAGGTGCCGGGCACGCTCTCCGGAAGCTTCGACGCCATCACAGCATTGCGCGCGATATTGTTGGATTGCTCGCCCGCCTGCATGACGCAGCCCATGATGACGTCTTCGATCTGGTCGGGCGCGGCGCCGGAGCGTTCCACCAGCGCATCGAGCACGGACGCGGCAAGATCAACGGGGTGCCAGCCGGCAAGACGCCCTCCCTTGCGGCCTCCAGCGGTGCGTGCGGCGGCGACGATATAGGCTTCGGCCATGAGCGATCTCCTGAATGACGGTGTCGGATGCGTGCGACGATGGGCGGATTTAAGAGGCGTGCATCGATTTAGTCAATCAATCAATTAACTCTTGAGTGCCGCGAGATCCTCAGGTTATGTGGATGCATGGCACCGCATCTAAATACCAGCGCCGCGCGCCGCACGCCGGCCGCGAAACCATCGACAGCCGACAAGCTGTTGCTGGCGGCGGGTGAACTGATGATCGCGCGCAATTCGCCCGACGTGTCCTTGAGCGAGATTGCGCAGCAGTCCGGCGTGAATGCCGCGCTGGTGAAATATCATTTCGGCAACAAGGACGGCCTGCTGCTGGCGCTGCTGGCGCGCGACGCCGCGACCGAGATGACGCATCTCGATTACCTGATGGCGCAGCCGATCACGCCGACCGCCAAGCTGAAGCTGCATATCGCGGGGATCATCAAGGCGTATCACCGCTCGCCCTACATGAACCGGCTGATCCATTATCTCTTGCACGAGAGCAGCCCGGAAGCCGCCGACGAGGTGTCGAAGTTCTTCATCCGGCCGCTGCTCGACTTTCATCGCCGCCTGCTGGCGGAAGGCGTCGCCGCCGGCGAGTTCCGCGACGTCGATCCGGTGCTGTTCTACACCAGCCTGATCGGCGCCTGCGATCACCTGTTCTCAGGGCGCAACGCCATGGCGCGCGCCAACGATGTCGGTCCCGTCACCGACGAGGTGTGCCGCGACTACGTCGCGCATGTCGAGGCGATGACGCTCGGGGGAATGCTGATTACAAAGCGAATAGTGAATAGGGAGTAGCGAATAGAGAGGGAAGGGAATCCTTTCCATTCGCTACTCCCTATTCGCGACCACACAACAGGAAACGCCCAAGGAAACGGAGATAGCGTATCATGCAGTTGAAGGATGTAGCCGTATTCATCACCGGTGGCGGCTCGGGACTCGGTGCCGCGACCGCGCACGCGATGGCCGCGAAGGGCGCCAAGGTCGCGGTGTTCGACCAGCACAAGGAGAATGCCGAGAAGGTCGCCGCCGAGGTCAAAGGCGTCGCCACCGTCGGCGACGTCACCGACGAGGAGCAGGTCAAGGCCGCGATTGCCAAAGCGGAAGCCGCGCACGGCGTGGCGCGCGTACTGATGAACTGCGCCGGCATCGGCGGCTCGCAGCGCATCATCGGCAAGGACGGCACCTATCCGCTGGCAAAATTCGCGCGCATCATCAACGTCAACCTGATCGGCACCTTCAATGTGCTGCGGCTGTTCGCCGAGCGGCTGGTGCCCGCAGCGCCGATCGGCGAGGAGCGCGGCGTCATCATCAACACCGCGTCGGTTGCGGCGTATGAAGGCCAGATCGGCCAGATCGCCTATTCGGCGTCGAAGGGCGGCGTGGTCGGCCTGACGATTCCTGCGGCGCGCGATCTCGCCCAGCACAAGATCCGGGTCAACACCATCGCGCCCGGCCTGTTCCTGACGCCGCTGCTGATGGGACTGAACGAAGAGGCGCGCAAGAGCCTTGGCGCGCAGGTGCCGCATCCGGCCCGGCTCGGCGACGCCTCGGAGTACGGCGCGCTCGCGGTGCACATCGTCGAGAACCCGATGCTGAACGGCGAGACCATCCGCCTCGACGGCGCGATCCGCATGGCGCCGCGGTAGCCGATTCAAACGATGCCGCATCGGTTCTCCCCTCTCCCCTTGTGGGAGAGGGTGGTTTCGAACGAAGTGAGAAACCGGGTGAGGGGTCACTCCGTCTCATACCCCTCACCCGCCTTCGCTTCGCTCAGGCACCCTCTCCCACAAGGGGAGAGGGAAGATGCGGCAAGTGCATATGGACGAATTGGGAGTTCGCGTGGTGTCGCAACCGCTTCTGATCGAACACCGTAACGGCGTCGATTGGGTGACGCTCAATCGGCCCGAGAGCCTGAACGCGCTCGATCCCGCGCTGATCGACGCGCTCAACGCCTACTTCAGTGGCCTCTATCGCAATCGCGACACCCGTGTCGTGGTGCTCAGGGGCACCGGCGCGAACTTCTGCGCCGGTCTCGATCTCAAGCATGCGATGCAACGCCGGGGTGGACAGCAGGAGCCGCCGGGCGTGACGGAATCGTTGGACTCGCAGCGGCGCATTGCGGACATCGTAATCGCGATGCGGCGCTGCCCGCAGCCGATCATCGCGCTGGTGCAGGGCGCAGCCGCCGGCGGCGGTTTCGCCCTGGCGCTTGCCGCCGATATCCGTATCGCGACGAAATCGGCGCGGATGAATTGCGCCTTCATCAAGCTCGGTCTTGGCGGTTGCGACATCGGCTCCAGTTATTTCCTGACGCGGCTGGTCGGTGTGTCCGTGGCCTCCGAATTGATCCTGACCGGGCGTTTCATCGGCGCGGAACGCGCGCTGGCCGTCGGCCTCGTATCCGAACTGGTCGACGACGGCGGGCTTGAGGTCGCGGCAGAACCCTATGTCGATGCCATGATGACGGCGTCGCCGGTAGGTTTGCGGCTCTCCAAGGAATGCCTCAACATGGCCGTCGATGCCGGTTCGCTGGAAGCCGTGATCGCCATGGAAGATCGCAACCAGGTATTGTGCAGCC
>JAFEFK010000831.1 GCA_018240625.1 Pseudomonadota bacterium | reverse complement strand
TGATGACGATGGTGAATAGAGGTTAAATATTCGTGGCGCGGCCGAATTAGGGCGGTTCGCGATAAAGTCTAGAAAAAGCCTTGATTCACGACGGGCCGGAAAACCAGTATTTCTGGCGATCCAGCGCCAGCCAAGTCCTGCGCCAAGTATTGGCGGCTGAAGTCTTGTAAAAGGCTGGAAAGTCTATGGGCTCAGCCCAGTTTACGCCCGATATCGAGGAATTTCTGGCGGCGTTGCTTGCGAATAGTATCGCGATCGAGATTGCGCAGATCGTTGAATGCCTCGGCGATGGCGTCGCCGGTCACCGCGATAACCCCCGCGGGGTCGCGATGAGCGCCGCCCGGCGGCTCCTTGAGGATTGAGTCGATCACGCCGAACCGCAGCATATCCTGGGCCGTGGTCTTCATGCTGATGGCAGCTTCCTGCGCCTTGGTGCCGTCCCGCCACAGGATCGAGGAGGCGGCCTCGGGCGAGATCACGCTGTAGATCGCGTGCTCCAGCATCAGCACCCGATTTGCGGTCGTGATCGCGATCGCGCCGCCCGACATCCCTTCGCCGGTGATGACGGCGACATTGGCAACGCCGAGCGACAGACACGCATCGGTAGAGCGCGCGATGGCCTCGGCCTGACCACGTTCTTCGGCGCCGATGCCGGGGTAGGCACCCGCCGAATCGACCAGCGACAGCACCGGGATGCCGAAGCGGTCGGCCATCTCCATCAGCCGCACCGCCTTGCGATAGCCCTCGGGGCGCGCCATGCCGAAGTTATGCTTCAGCCGGCTCTCGGTGGAGGCGCCTTTCTCCTGACCGATGACGCAGATGCTCTCGCCGCGGAAGCGGCCGAAGCCGCCGATCAGCGCTTCGTCCTCGCCGAACTTGCGGTCGCCGGCCAGCGGCGTGAATTCGGTGATCAGGCCGTTGACGAAATCGGAGAAGTGCGGCCGCTGCGGATGCCGTGCCACCTGGGTCTTCTGCCACGGCGTCAGGTTGTCGTAGAGGTCCTTCAGCGCCTGCGCGGCCTTTTCCTCAATGCCGGAAATTTCTTCGCCGATATCGCTGCCGCCGGCGGCGAGCGCGCGCAGTTCATCGACCTTGGAGTCGAGTTCGGCAACCGGCTTTTCGAAATCGAGGTAACTGCGCATGGGATCAAGCATTCCGATAATATAGGGAGGAACCGGCTCGGGGGCGAAATCTATTCGGCAGGAGCGAAAGAAATCCCTTTAATCCAATAATTCAATCGCTTAACGGCTTGGCGCCGGCGGCCTGGATCATTGCAGGCTGGCTGTGGGCTGTTTCGCGGCAGATCAAGCGGAAGTCAAGGCGGCGGTGAAGCGGACGGCTTAGTCCGCAGGGTTACGCTGGTTTGCGATGCGCGCTACGTCTCTGCCAGCGGGTGCAGGTCGCGCACCAGGCTTTTCAGCCGCTCCTCCACCACATGGGTGTAGATTTGCGTGGTCGAAATGTCGGTGTGGCCAAGCAGTGTCTGCACAATGCGCAAGTCGGCGCCGTTGTGCAGCAGGTGGCTCGCGAAGGCGTGCCGCAGGACGTGCGGTGAGACCAGCCGGGGTGCGAGTCCGGCCGCTGCCGCGAGATCCTTCAGGTCGCGCGCAAAATGCTGGCGCGTCAGGTGCCCGCTTTCGCCGAACGATGGAAACAGCCATTTTGTGGCCGCAGCATTCTTGGCAGCGGCTTGCCGCTGTTCCGCGATGATTGCGAGATAATCAGCCATCGCCTGCCGCGACGCATCGTTCAACGGCACCAGCCGTTCCTTGTTGCCCTTGCCGCGCACCACGATCATGCGGGCATCGCGCCGCGCCGCCGCCAACGGCAGTGAAACCAGCTCGGAGACGCGCAGGCCGGTCGCGTAGAGCACTTCGAGCAGGCAATACAATCTCGCGGCGCGCAGCCGCTGCGCGGAGGAGGCATCCGGGGTGTCGATCGCAGTCTTCGCGCAAGCGAGCAGGCGATCGACATCCGATATCGACAGTACCTTCGGCAGGCTCCGTCCGCGTTTGGGGCCGGAGAGAATGGCCGCGGGATCGTCGCTCCGGATGCGTTCGCTCAAAAGAAAGCGAAACAGGTGGCGCATCGCTGACAAACGGCGTGCCACGCTCGATGACTTGAAACCCCTGGTGTCGAGATCGCCGAGGTAATCCCGCAGCGCTTCGGTGCCGGCGGACATGAAGCTCTGGCCGCTGCGCGTGAGGAACGCCGAAAAATCCTCGAGATCGCGGCGGTAGGCGTCGAGCGTATTGACGCCGGCGCCCTGTTCAGCCGCCAGCATGTCCAGGAACAGGCTGGTCAGATGCGGGTCGGAGGCTTTGCCGGATTTCATGCCGCGCAACGTAGCAGCTATTTCTTGAGAAACTTGTCCGGGTGGATCGTCACCGTCATTTCCCGCGGCTTGGGGTTGACGAAATTCGCCAGCGCGAAAATCGCGCCGTAACCGATGGCACCGAGCGCTGCCACGACAGTCAAAAAGCGGAACAGGCTGGGCATCGGCGGTCTCGGGCGCGAGATTAACCATTGAGGCGAACGCTTCGAGTACCAACATGTTCGCAAGGCGGGTGCAAGAGTCTCTGGCAACCCCCTCGACGAGAGTAGTATAGCTGTCCGGAGTTGGTGTAACTGCGTTCCGACAGGTGTTTTTTGACGTCCGAGATCGTTTCAGCGGCCAGCGCCGGCCCATCCGCGGAGTCCGCCATCGTCGCGGGACTGGGCGGGCGATCGCTGGTGCTCGTTGGCATGATGGGCGCGGGCAAATCCACCATCGGGCGGCGTCTGGCGGCGCGTCTGGCGATGCCGTTCGTCGATGCCGACACCGAGATCGAAGCTGCCGCCGGAATGACCATCCCCGAAATTTTCGAAAGCCATGGCGAGCCGCATTTTCGCGACGGCGAAGCGCGCGTGATCGCGCGGCTGTTGAGCGGCGGCCCGATCGTGCTGGCGACCGGCGGCGGCGCGATTCTGCGCGAGGAGACGCGCTCGCGCATTCGCGCGCGTGCGATATCGATCTGGCTCAAGGCCGATGCCGACGTGATCCTGCGCCGGGTCAAGCGGCGCGCCGATCGGCCGCTGCTGCAAACGGCCGATCCCGCCGCGACAATCGGGCGTCTTATCGCCGAACGCGAGCCAGTCTACCAACTGGCGGACATCACCATTTCCTCGCGCGACGTGCCGCATGAAAAGGTCGTCGATGAATGCATCAGTTTGCTACACAGCAGGATTTGCTGCACCGAGGCAATCGACGTGAAGCAATCCGGCTCCCGCGACCAAGGGCTTGACGAAGGATTTGGCACCACACGATGACCGCACCGTTGAAAAACTCCGGACCGATCACGGTCGAAGTTGCGCTCGGCGACCGTTCCTACGACATTTTGATCGGCCGCGACATTCTGTCGTCGCTCGGCGAGCGCGTGGCCGCGTTGCGGCCCGGCGCGCGCGTTGCCATCGTTACGGATGAGTATGTTGCGACCTATTGGCTGCGTAAGACGGACGCCTCGCTGAAGGGTGCCGGCATCGCAACGTCACATATCGTCGTTGACGAAGGCGAAGCGTCGAAAAGTTATGAAGGCATCGAATTCGTCTGTGAGGAATTGATCAAGGCCAAGATCGAACGCAACGATCTCGTTGTCGCGCTCGGCGGCGGCGTGGTCGGCGATCTTGCTGGCTTTGCCGCCGCGATTGTCCGCCGTGGCATCGATTTCGTGCAGGTGCCGACCTCGCTGCTGGCGCAGGTGGATTCATCGGTCGGCGGCAAAACGGGAATCAACTCGCCGCAAGGCAAGAATCTGGTCGGTGCCTTTCACCAGCCGATTCTCGTGGTCGCGGACACAGCCGTGCTCGATACGCTGTCGCCGCGCCAGTTCCGCGCGGGCTATGCCGAGGTCGCCAAATACGGCGTGCTCGGCGATGAGGCTTTCTTTACATGGCTGGAAGCCAACCATGCCGACGTCGTCAAGGGAGGCGCTGCGCGCGAGCATGCCGTCGCCACCAGTTGCCGCGCCAAGGCGGCGATCGTGGCGCGGGACGAACGCGAGACGGGCGAACGCGCGCTGCTCAATCTCGGCCACACCTTCGGCCACGCGCTGGAAACAGCCACCGGATTTTCCGACCGGCTCTATCATGGTGAAGGCGTATCGATCGGCATGGTGCTGGCCGCGGAACTTTCGGCACAACTCGGGATGCTTACAGATGCCGATGTGTCGCGTATTCAGCGGCATCTGGCGGCGGTGGGTCTGCCGACGCGGTTGCAGGATATCGCCGGGTTCAAACAGGAAGGCTTGCCGGACGCGGATGGGTTGATGACGCTGATGGCGCAGGACAAGAAGGTCAAGCGGGGACGGTTCACCTTCATCCTGCTTCAGGCGGTGGGACAGGCTGTGGTGTCATCCGACGTCGATCCGTTGGCCGTTCGGAATTTCCTCGCCCGCAAGCTCGCGCAGTAGGTTGTCGCGGACCCGGCGCCGTTGACGGCGTCATTGCGAGCGTAGCGAAGCAATCCAGAATCGTGCGAAAAGACTGGATTGCTTCGCCGCCACAGTTCCTCGAAGACGAGGAACTGAGCTCCTCGCAATGACGATTGCAGATGAATGCAAAGCGACATCTTTTAGGGTGATTGCCGCCATGGACTGGATTTCATTCGCCATCGTCATCGGCCTTCTGCTGGTATCGGCGTTCTTTTCTGCGAGCGAGACCGCGCTGACAGGTGCGTCGCGTGCGAGCATGTTGCGGCTGTCGAAGCAGGGTAATCGCGAGGCGGTCGTTGTCTCCAGCTTGATGGCCATGCGTGAGCGCATGATTGGCGCGCTGCTGCTCGGCAATAACATCGCCAACATCGGCGCCTCCGCACTGGCGACCGGCGTGTTCACCGCATGGTTCGGCGATCTCGGCGTGCTCTATGCCACCGGCGTCATGACGGTTCTGGTGGTGATCTTCGCCGAGGTGCTGCCGAAGACCGTCGCCATCAATGCGCCGGACCGGCTGTCGCTGCTGGTCGCGCGCCCGATGAAACTGATCGTGATCCTGCTGGGTCCGTTGTTGACCCTCATCGAGGGGATCGTCCGCGCGCTGATGACGATACTCGGCATCAAGATCGGCCATAACCAGCCAATTTTGTCGCCGACCGAGCGGCTGCGCGGCGCCGTCGATCTGATCCATCATGAAGGTGGCGTCGAGAAACAGGATCGCGACATGCTGGGCGGCCTGCTCGACCTGCGCGAATTGCAGGTATCCGATGTCATGGTTCATCGCACCGAAATGGTGACGATCAACGCCGACCTTCCACCCGAAGACCTCGTGCGCGAAGTTCTCGCCAGCGAATACACCCGCATTCCGCTGTGGCGTGACAAGCCTGAAAATATTGTCGGTGTGCTGCACGCCAAGGATCTGTTGCGTGCGATCCGCGCTTCGGAAGGCGACATGGCGAGCATCGACGCCAGTGCAATTGCGCTGCCGCCGTGGTTCGTGCCGGAAATGCGTTCGGTTTCGGAACAACTCAAGGCGTTCCGCCGCCGTAAAACTCACTTTGCGCTTGTGGTCGACGAATACGGCGAAGTCGAAGGCATGGTGACGCTGGAAGACATTCTAGAGGAAATCGTCGGTGATATTTCAGACGAGCACGACGTTGTCGTCGCGGGCGTGCGTCAGCAGCCCGACGGGTCGGTCGTGGTTGACGGCTCGGTGCCGATCCGCGATCTCAACCGTGCGATGGACTGGCATCTGCCGGACGAGGAGGCGACCACGATCGCCGGTCTCGTGATCCACGAAGCGCGCTCGATCCCGGAACGCGGGCAGAGTTTTACGTTTCACGGATTTCGCTTCAGGGTGTTGCGGCGCGAGCGCAACCGCATCACGGCCCTGAAAATCCAGCCGGTGCCGCGCGAGGCCGAGGCAATGGAAAACAAGCCGAAACGCGCAGGAACGGCGTTCTGAGCAGGGTCGGTCGCAATTGAACCGAATCCGGCAAAAGGGGCGGCGTAACGTCTCAGCTTGCGGGCGTGATATCCGCCAGGCTTTGCGTGCTTCCGCATTTAACGCATTGATAGACTCGAAGCGTGCCGCCCGCCGCCGTATCTTCGGTGCACGAATGCCGCATCGCGATGCGGCAGTTGAAGCAATGCGGCGTAGCGACGTCGGCGAGCGATCCCGTCACATTTGGTTTGGGTTTTAAAGTCATGAGGCATCCGTTCCGTTCGGTCGGGCGCACTCGGCGTCTTCATTGATCCAGATCAGCGCATTCCGCGTATCCAGACGCAGTACGCGCTCTTCCGCGTTCGCCGTGCCGCCGCGGGCCGCCACATACAGGATGAAGTCTCCGTTCGGGCCGCGAAACAGGACCTCGCGCGCGCAGGGCTCTTGTGGTGGCGTGCCGTCCGGACGCGGGTAGGTTCTTGAGGCGATGAGTTGCATGACCGAACCGTGAAATATGCGCAGACGCCGGACCTAATCGGACCTGACCAGCGAGCGGTTTTTCTTTTTGCCCGGATCCTTGTCGTCAATGAATCTCGCGCCGATCTCGTCGCCGGTGACCCGGATGAGTTCGCACCTGCGAAACGCGAGGCCTGTCGATGACAACAGCAGAAAAAACTCCTTGAGGTCCAATCCCTCGAGCGAGCCTTGCATAAGAAGCCGCACGCCGCTGTTTGAAATATCCAGCAGGGTACACGGGCGCTGCCACATTCCGTCGATCGCCATCATCTTGACGGCGTAACCGCTCGCGAAAATCACTCGATCCGCACGTCGATTGTTCCAGGCCATGTTCAGATGTCCGACATGGCGATGGCCGTATCCGGGGCATCGACTTTTTTGGCCGAGCCGCGTGCGGACCAGAAGCGGATCGTACGTTGCGCAGCGGACAACGAGAGCGCGTCGAAGACTTCCTTGCCGATCTCGAGCTCCTGTTTGGTGATCGGTGGGCAATCCGGACGATTGCGGAGGATCATGGTGGTGGTCGACCAGTTCAGCCGGGAGGCTTTGCACGCCACGATCAGGCCGTCGGTGCGAGGATTGCGGATCAACGGCTCGATCGCCTCGGGCTTCACCGAGCACAGGAGCGAGAGCGCTGCGACGAGGTTGATGTATTCACCCTGGATCGCAAAGCGGTTGATGGTCTGGTCGCCCAGCTTTCCGGCCCGGTTCATCGCGACGGCCATCGCCTCGGATTCCGTATAATCGACAGGAGCGATGGCCGGAGAGGCGATCTGTTCGACGACGGACTCGATTACCTCCTCTATCTTGGCGCGCATCTCCGGAGGCGCGGCCTTGAGAAGGCGGTATAGTACCGCCGCAGACGCCTTTGAGAGAAGTTCGCGGAATACCTTTAGCGGGATATCCGGCCGCAGCCCGAGCTGTTCTGCGAGCGAATTGTCTTTTTTGGAGCTCTCGACGAGTGTGGCGTAGCCGAATTCAGAAAAGCGGGCGCCGGCATTTTTGGCGAGCGCGTGAGAGATATTTGAGTCGCCGCGTTTGAGCAGGATGTCGGTGACGCCCTCGCTTAGCGCATCTCGGCCCGAAATCGCCAGCAGGTGCTTCTGTCCGCGCAGGCTCGCGATTTTGATCAGTTCGCATTCGGAAAGTCTGGCGGACTTGGTCAGAACCGGCGCCGCGACAGATATTTCCTCATGGTAGGCGAGCTGAAGGACAACCTCCTTCGGCGCGAGGGCTGAACTGCAAAGCGTGGTGCTGAGCTGCGCCAGCGCGCGCGCCTCCATCTGCTCCATCAGCCGGACGAGAACGTCGTCAAAGACGCCGATTTGATTTTCATTCAGCCGGTCGGCATCGGACAGAAACAAGTCGGTGACCTGTCGAAGCATGTTAAGCCGGCGCTCAGGTGAGCCGCCTTTCACCGCTCCTTCCAGTTCTGCTATGAGTATTGTCGAAGTTGCTTCGGACATATTGATCCCAGCACATCAGTCTTGCCGCGCGAGGCGTCGCCACCTTCGCGTTTTCCCCTAGAGACGCGGGTACAGTCGCGCCGTCGGCTTTATGTATCGGTTAACATTCAGTAAAAACGATATCGAAATTCGGCAATTCGCGGTTCCATGTGCGATACTTTGGCCACAACGCAGTGCCGGCACACCGTCGCAGGTATACGTCAAGCGCAAGGCTCTGGCGGAAAATCGATGGGCATGATGCAAGGCGTTCGATAGCCAACGGCGCAGGCAATTGATCTCGATCAATTGAGTTCATTTTCGAACCAATATTTTTAACCGATGACCCAATTGTCTTTTTCGCCCGCCCTGCGGGTTTTTCGTTTCAACGATGTCGACGAATTCCGTCAGTCGATTCAGGCGGTCGAGATCAAATTCACGCCGTTGGCGCAAAACATATCTTCGAGCCAGACGATTCTGAGCCTGCCGGGCTTCGACATCAATCTCGTCAGGTCGTTTCCACGGGTCATGGATCTCCGGCTCAAGCCCGGTTGTACGGCCGTCGGATTTCCGATGACCGGCAGAAGTCCGCTGCGGATGAACGGGATCGACGCCGATATCGCATTTCTGGTGATTGGACGTGGCGGTGGGGGCTATAGCTCTGTCGAACGCGTAGCTCTGCATTTTACCTCGTTCATATTCACCCCCGAGGTCGTTGGCCGGGGTTGGCCCGAGCCGGGCGAGGATTTCCTGGTCTTCGAGATGACCGATGATGCACAGCAGAAGTTGCGCGACCTCGTTCTGGAAGTGATGAATTTTGCGTCAAGCTCGCCCGATGAGCTTGCCGTGCCCGGCGTCTCGGACGGTATCAGGGAATCGATGCTGTCCGCCATCGACCACGCCTTTGCCACCCGGATCAACGCCGTTCCCCTCGGATTCATGCACGGGGCGCGATACGTCGGCATCGTCCGCAAGGCCGAGGAGATCGTGTCGGTCAATCTCGGACATCCGATCTACAGCCAAGAGCTGGCGAACAAGATCGGCGTTTCCGTCCGGACGCTCCATAGCGCGATTCTCAGGCATCGCGGCATGAGCCTGCATCGCTATCTGCGATTGAAGCGGTTGTGGCTGGTGCGGCAGCGGCTGCGCGAAGGAAACATCAGCGTCAAGGCGTGCGCGCTGGCGCATGGCTTCTGGCATCTTGGCGAATTTTCAAAAAGTTATCGCCGGCACTTCGGGGAAGCGCCATCCGAGACGGTTGCGCGGGCGCGGTAGCTGTTTGTTCGCCGGAAGTCCCGTCCTCGGAAATTGCGGGGCTCAGGCGCCTTCACCGGGTGTCAGCACTTTCATCGCGAGCGCGTGAACGCGGCCGGCTAGTTCCGGCGCCAACAGCGTATTTATCATGCGCTGACGATCGATCCGGCTCTTCCCTTGGAACGCCCGCGATACAATATGAATGCGGAAATGCGTCTCGCCGCCCGGCCGGTGGCCGGCATGGCCCTCGTGAAGGTGGGATTCGTCGGTGACGTCGAGGCTTTCGGGTGCGAAAGCTTCGCTCAACTTCTTTGTGATGGTATCTTTGACGCTCATGGAGAGCGGCTTAACGTCCCACCCCTGCGCCCGTCAATGGCGCCGAAAACCTGGTGGTCCGATTCTAACATCCGTATCCCGTTTCAACCAGCGTCTTTGCGAATGTTAGAATCGGACCACTAGCACCACCAGGTTACTTGTGGA
>JAFEFK010000830.1 GCA_018240625.1 Pseudomonadota bacterium | reverse complement strand
TCGTGGCTCATATCGGTGATGAGATCGCCGGTTGCGCTCCCGCCCTCCTCACATGGATCACATGGAAACAGCGCGTCATGACCGAACGGCGACGTGTCAAACAATTGACGTCTCTTGAAGATCGTCTCTCCGCCTGGGCCGGAAAAGTCCGAGAGCAAGCTGACGCGATGAAGCCGGGGCCAGCCAAGGACGCCTTGCTGAAGAAGGCAAGACAAGCAGACGTCGCCTCGCATATCGACGATTGGGCCAACTCGCCGGGCCTGAGGCCGCCGAAGTAACGGCCGCCTGCGTTTTCAGCGCCGCCGCCCTAAACCGGCGTCTTTGCCGCGCCGCGCTTTCCCAGAATGAGCAGCGCCAGAAGCGCCAATGGCCCCACGAAGAAGGCCACGTTGAGCCACGCCCGGGGTGATCTGCCGCGGTCACGTGCCATGTCATATGCCATCGGCATCGCGGCAGTCGAAACCAGTGAAATAATCAGCCACGCCGACATGGACGGCTCCGGTTATTCGCGGCGATCGTAGCACGGGAACTCCGCCTGCGCCGCTTCTCTTCAAAAAGTGACGGCCACACGGTGAGCCGGAGAGAGGTTTCGCACGATGGCCAGCCTCATCCTTTTGTTCACAAGTGGACAGAACTCGCCGGTCAATCAGGCCATACTCACGACATCGCCGTGCGGTTTGGCTTTACCGGCGACAGAGGGACGCTCGCGCTCCCGCCCACCCTGACGACAGGAGTCCGGCGTGAACGATCTACAGAAACGCATCGATCAGCTCGAGGCACGCAGTCTCGAAAGTCAGCTCATCGCGGACCTCGCAACCGATCCCGAAGCGCGTATTTACAACCGCAGTCTTGCGAAAGAACTGATGGATCAAGCCAGACGGCTCCGCGACGTGGGTTCGGCGAGGTAAGCACCCGTCTCGCGGCAGCGCCGTACCGGAACCCCGGACGTACCGCGACGTTATCTTCGCATGGGGAGCATCCTGCTAAAGCCGGTCACGATTGTTGCGATCATCGCGGTCGTGTCCTCGGGCATTTTGTTCGTCGCCAATCATACCACCCTGTTGCCCAACCGCCTGCCCAAGGCCCCGCCGGGGACAACCTTTCATGCGGCGCAGGATGCAGGCGCTGAGGTCACGCCCAGCCACGTCGAATCGCCGATCAAACCGAAGCCGGCAGGTCCTGCGCCCGCCGCCCCCGCCAACCCGACGTCCGCAAGTCCCGTTCAATCGCGCTCCTGATCTTGACGCGAACGGCGAACCGGCCTCAGCGGCCTGAAGCCCGCCAATCCGACACCTTGAGGCTGCGGCGTCGACACGATTGCCGCCCTCGCCCGCGGTGACACACAGGCGTTAACCGTATTGTGTTGCCCGAAATCATCAGCGCGAAAAGGAGTCGCGCGCGTGCCGAGATTCTTTTTGACTGTGCAACGCGATTTGTCTTTTGCTGCAGCCGCTGGGTACAGGACGAGTTTGCAATGCTGGAAACAATCACTGCTGTCTTCGGAGTTATGAGCGCCGGCATTTTCCTGGCCCATGCGCTGGATGGTTACTGGTCGCGCCCGTAACCGGATCATGCGGCAAAGGCCCCTCAGCCCTGCCCGCCAACCCTCGTCTCAATCTTCCGCTATATCGTAGTCCTGCCGCAGCCGCACCGCCATCTCGCGGACTCGCGCATGCCACACAGCAGCGTTGGCCAGAGGTCCGGCCGCCGGCGTGATAGTCAGCATCGCGTTCCAGGGATTCCGGCCATAGACGGTTACTGCGAAGCCCTTGGCTGGCGCGCCGTCGAGTGTCTTCAGGGCCTTCAGGATAATGGCCGCCAGTTCGGTCGCGGTCTTGCGGCGGTCGTAGCCCTCGGACGCCGGACGATCCGGCTCCTGCGCGGCAACTGCTCCGGCTCCGGAAATTTTGGTTTCCGGCGGCCGATCGATGGGAGCGGCCGGTGCGGGCGGTTCATGTTTCGGCAATTCAAACTCAGGCGGCGGCGCGCTATGCCGTGTCCCCAGAACGCCCTGGATCAGCGCAAGCAGACCCTTATCCACGCCGCTGTTGTCACCCACGTCAGCGTTTCCCATCCCCAATCACGACCCATCCGGACAGGATTAGCCGGTCCCCGGTTGCGGCGAAAGAGAGACGGCGCGCTTTACGCACTGCACCGTGAGCTTATCGTCTCAGGCCAGCGCCACTGCGATCAGCACCGCGACGAGTACGCCGAAACCAGCGAACGCGATATTCAAAAAATTCCGGGCCAAACCAGGTTCGGTCGTCAGCATGGGTATACTCCCCGGTACGCAAACTACGTTCGTACAATGAGCGTCGAATCTTAATCAAAACTTTCGGGCCGGATCCGGCGCCAGGCTTTTGACGTTCGCGCCACGAACGCGTTTGGGCTGACGGCGTGAGGTTGGAGAAAGTTAGGCCGAAGTCGACTGCGCGATCTGCAGCGCCGCAGCGCAGCAATCACGCGCCCCAAACCTCGTTGAACCTTTTGCTGACGACTCGCGACACAAAGATCGCTGGGGGATTGCACTGCCCAGTTGAGACACAACGCCGCCAAGCGAATATACTCCGCTCAGGCGGCGTTGTTGCGTATTCTGGTTCTCCGCGTTGTATCGCCGGTGCAAGATGGATGAGAAACGTCGGACAGCTCGCAATCGCGTTCTGAAGGCCGGGACCATCGAGTTCCACGGCGGCGCTATCGACTGCACCATTCGCAATCGATCGGGAGGCGGCGCCGCGCTGGATGTCGCCAGCCCGATGGGGATTCCGGATCAGTTCATACTCATCGTTCCGGCTGACCGTAAACGGCATCTGTGCCACGTGATCTGGCGCAGGGAAAAACGGATCGGCGTGACGTTTGAATAAGCCGCAGCTCGATAACGGCCCCGCGCCTTCCTCCGGACTATCGTCGCCTGGTGCCCGCCCGGACCGCGCCCAAACACGCTGTTGAATTCCATGCCGGCCCTGCGGTTTCGCCTGCTGCGGCCAAGTCCAATTCAAGCAATTCGCGAACGGCAGCCGCACGTGTCGGCATCCGCTGGGCGAAACCTGACATCGTCGGAAATCTGTCCCGCGGCCACTCAAAAATAGCTTTGTAATATATATTAGTAAAATCAATAAGATACGGAATATTCACCGGTTCCAAAAATGCTGGAGCAGCGGATTAGTTGGT
>JAFEFK010000082.1 GCA_018240625.1 Pseudomonadota bacterium | reverse complement strand
TTGTTGAGCGTACCGATGACCATTTGCATGGCGATGCGCACGCGTCGTTGCCAGCCGTTATCGTGCCGCAGTTGGGGAAGACGCTCGAGAATTCGGATTCCTCCTTCGATGACTTCCCTGCCGAGTTTTTGAAACGGCTGCCATTCCCGCGGATCGTCGAGGGCGCGGCGCATCTGGGCGCGCAGCAGCCCCTGATTTTTGCTGAATTCCGCAGCGAACCATCGTGTCGTGGCCTCGATCACGTCGGACGGTGAGGTTGCCGTGGTCTCAAGCGCGCCCAGGAAAAGCAGGGCGTTTTCGTGTGTGGCATCCACCAGTCGCCGCATGACCTCGCCGACGAACCGCTCCTTGTTGCCGAACCGGAAATAGAGCGAGCCGACCGAAGAGCCCGCCGCCGCCGCAACTTCGTTCATGCTGCAGTTGTCGATGCCGTGTTGCTCGATCAGGCGCCGACCGATCTCAAGCAGCGCCTCGGTGCTTTCGCGACTGCGCGATTGAGTGGGTTGCCGCAGGGTGGATTGGCGAGCCGCGCGGGCCTGCTTCTTCATTGGATTGTCGCTCTATCTCGCTGATTACAGGGGGGAATATCGCATCAATCGATTTTTCTTGCAATCCATTAGAATTAGAATATTAATTCTATTACGAAGCCGCGACCGCCAAGATTTGGCAGATCCAAAACCGGCAGACAAGGAAACGCCATGACCGACGTCCGTCCCGCAAAGGGGGCATGGGCCATCGTCGCCCTGCTGTTCCTGTTCATGATGATCAACTTCGCCGACAAGGTCATTATCGGGCTGGCAGGCGTCCCGATCATGACCGAACTGCATCTCAGCCCGAAGCAATTCGGCCTGGTCGGATCGAGCTTCTTTTTTCTGTTTTCGGTATCCGCCGTTGTCACGGGCTTCATCGTCAATCGGGTCCAGTCGAGATGGGCCTTGATGGCGATGGGCCTTCTTTGGGCGCTCACTCAATTTCCGATGGTGGGCACGGTTGGAATGGAGTTGCTGATCGCTTGCCGCATCGTGTTGGGCGCCGGTG
>JAFEFK010000829.1 GCA_018240625.1 Pseudomonadota bacterium | reverse complement strand
GCGACGGGGCGCGTGAGAACATAGCGTTGGACGAAGCCGTTGCGCGGCTGACGGCGTAACGATTATCCACCGCGCGCTTTGTTCAATGTCATTCCGGCCACAATTGGCCCGAATCATGGGATTATCGAACGATGGATGAGACCATGACCGAGCCGCTCCGGACCAAGCCGTTTTCAGCCTTCGAATGGATGCTGTCCGGGCGCTATTTGCGCGCACGGCGGAAGGAAGGTTTCATCTCCGTCATTGCCGGCTTTTCCTTTCTGGGCATCATGCTCGGTGTCGCCACGCTGATTATCGTGATGGCGGTCATGAACGGATTTCGCACGGAGCTGCTGGGCAAGATCCTCGGCCTGAATGGACATCTGCTGGTTCAGCCGCTGGAGTCGCCGCTGACCGACTGGAAGGATGTCGCGGACCGCATCAGTCATGTCTCGGGGATCCGGCTCGCGGCTCCCGTTGTCGACGGCCAAGGGCTCGGATCGTCGCCGTTCAACGCATCCGGAGTTTTTATTCGCGGCATCAGGGCCGCAGATCTCGACAAGCTCACCTCGATCGCCAAGAACATCAAGCAGGGGACGCTCGAGGGGTTTGACGACGGGCAGGGCGTGGCCATCGGTCGCCGGCTCGCCGATCAATTGTCGCTGCATGCCGGCGACAGCATCACCCTGATCTCGCCGAAGGGGGCGGTGACTGCGATGGGCACGACGCCGCGCATCAAACCGTACAAGATCGCGGCGGTATTCGAGATTGGAATGTCCGAATACGATTCGACATTCGTCTTCATGCCGCTTCCCGAAGCGCAGGCCTATTTCAACCGCCCCAATGACGTGACCGCGATCGAGGTCTTTACGGACAATCCCGACAAGGTCGACACGTACCGGAAAACGGTCACCGAGGCGGCCGGCCGGCCGGTGTTTCTGGTGGACTGGCGGCAGCGCAATTCGACGTTTTTCAATGCGCTTCAGGTCGAGCGCAACGTGATGTTTCTGATCCTGACCCTGATCGTGCTCGTCGCGGCGTTGAATATCATCTCGGGGCTGATCATGCTGGTCAAGGACAAGGGCAGCGATATCGCGATCCTGCGTACGATGGGCGCCTCCCAGGGATCGATCATGCGCATTTTCCTGATCACCGGTGCTGCGATCGGTGTGGTCGGTACGCTCACCGGTTTTGTCGTCGGGTTGCTGATCTGCCTCAACATCGAGTCGATCCGGGAATTCCTGTCGTGGGTCACCAGCACCGAACTGTTCTCACCGGAGCTCTATTTCCTGTCCAAGTTGCCGGCTGAAGTCGATATTCGGGAAACCAGCGCCGTGGTGATCATGGCGCTGACGCTGTCGTTCCTGGCAACGCTTTATCCGTCTTGGCGTGCCGCGCGCCTCGATCCTGTCGATGCCCTGCGGTACGAGTGAGCGACATGGAGCAGGGGGCAGAAGAAGTACCGGTCGTTTATCTTCACGACATCAAACGTCAGTACACACAGGGCGAAACAAAACTGGTTATCCTGGACGGCGCTAAACTGGCCCTGTGGGCGGGCCAGTCCGTTGCGCTGGTGGCGCCTTCCGGATCCGGCAAGTCGACCTTGCTGCACATCGCAGGCCTGCTCGAGAGCCCGGATGAAGGCGAAGTCTACGTCGGCGGAACTGCGACGTCGGGTCTGTCGGACGTGGAGCGCACCCAGATCCGGCGCACCGACATCGGGTTTGTCTATCAATCGCACCGGCTCTTGCCGGAATTCACGGC
>JAFEFK010000828.1 GCA_018240625.1 Pseudomonadota bacterium | reverse complement strand
GAATCTGTCTTTCCCGCGCCGACCGCTATTCGGCGGCGATCTTTTCGGCTTCCGCCAGCGACACCGACACCAGCTGGCTGACGCCGCGCTCGGCCATGGTGACGCCGAACAGCCGGTTCATCCGCGCCATCGTGATCGGATTGTGCGTGATGATGATGAAGCGCGTCTCCGTGGACGACGTCATCTCGTGCAGCAGGTTGCAGAACCGTTCGACGTTGTGATCGTCGAGCGGCGCGTCGACTTCGTCCAGCACGCAGATCGGCGATGGGTTGGTCAAGAACACCGCGAAGATCAGCGCCAGCGCGGTCAGCGCCTGCTCGCCGCCGGAGAGCAGCGACAGCGTCTGCGGCTTCTTGCCCGGCGGTTTTGCGATGATCTCGAGGCCGGCTTCGAGCGGATCGTCGCTTTCGATCAGATGAAGCGCCGCTTCGCCGCCACCGAACAGTTCGGTGAACAGCCGCTTGAAGTGGGTGTTGACGACCTCGAACGAGGTGAGAAGGCGTTCCCGCGCTTCGCGGTTGAGGCTCTGGATGCCGGTGCGCAGCTTCTTGATGGCCTCGACCAGATCGTCGCGCTCGGTGGTGAGCGAGGTGTGCTGGGCCTCGACCTCGCGCAATTCCTCTTCGGCGCGCAGGTTGACGGCGCCAAGGCGTTCGCGGTCGCGGCGCAGCTTTTCGAGGTCGGCCTCGATCTCCGGCAGCGGGGGCAGTTCGACGCCGGGCTGGATTTCGGCCAGCGAGGCAACCGCGTCCGGCTCGACCTCGAGCATGTCGCGGATTTCGCGTTCGGTATCCTCGAGGCGGCGCTTGGTGCCCTCCATGCGCTCCTCGGCGCGGGCGGTGGCTTCCCGCGCGCTCGACAGCGCTTCCAGCGAAATTTTGGCAGCGCGGTCGGTCTCCGCCATCACGGCTTCGGCCGATGCCAGCGCATCGGCGGCGTCACGGCGATCTTTTTCCGCATGCCCGATTTCGCTGAGCAGCGCACTGCGCTTCTCCGCGAACAGTGCGGGCGCGTTGTCGAGGTCGGCGCGTTCGGCCTTCACTTCGGTGACGCGGGCCTCGATGGTCGAGATCTGCGACGCCGCGCTCTGCTTGCGCGCCTGCCATTCCTGGCGTTCGGCGGTGATCGCCTGCAGGCGGCGATCCGCGAGTTCAGCTTCCCGCGCCAGCGCCTGCGCTTCCGCGCGGACCTGTGCCGCGAGGCGGCGATGCCCATCGATCTCGGTCCGCACTTCGC
This sequence comes from Pseudomonadota bacterium, assembly GCA_018240625.1. Lineage (GTDB taxonomy): Bacteria > Pseudomonadota > Alphaproteobacteria > Rhizobiales > Xanthobacteraceae > Nitrobacter. The sequence goes on along the minus strand of JAFEFK010000828.1, from coordinate 5,462 downwards.
CGAGCTTCGTCTCGGTCTCGAGGCTCGGCGGCAATTCTCCGAGCGCGATGGTTGCGGCTTCATGCGCGGCTTCGGCTTCGGTCCGATCGCTGGTCAGGCGATTTTGCGCTTCGGTCAATGCCGAGCGCCGCGCCGCATGGCGATTGATTTCGCGTTCGGCGTTCGCATGACGCTCCCGCGCGGCATCGACCTCGCGCTGTGCCGCGCGCCAGGCGTTGCGCGCCTCGCTCTCGGTCGTGGCGGCGGCCTTGACGGCCTGATCGGCTGACGCGACCGTCTGCTGGGCGGCTTCCAGCATCTGACGGCGCTCGGTGGCCTCGGCGCGGGCGCGCTCAAGCTCGCTTTCGATATCGGCGAGACGGGCACGTTCGGCGAGGCGCCGCGCGGCTCCGGTTGGAGCGTGAGCGGCGGTAACGAAGCCGTCCCAGCGCCAGACGTCGCCTTCCAGCGACACCAGCCGCTGGCCGGTCTTCAGGTGCGCGACCAGTTCCGCGCCGCGCTCTTTCGCCACGATACCGGTCTGGGCGAGACGGCGCGCCAGCTCCGGCGGCGCCTGCACGTGGGCCGCCAGCGACTCGACGCCGTCGGGCAGCGCGGGATCGTCGCTTGCGACGTCGGCACCGGTCCAGCGCATCGGCGCGGACGGGTCCACGGGCGCATCGAGATCGTCGCCCAATACGGCGCCGATGGCCTTCTCGTAGCCCTTCGCGACGCTGATGCCGTCGATGATCGGCGGCCACAGGTTCTTGCTTTCGCCGTTCAGAATCTTGGCGATGGTTTTCGCTTCGGTCTCGAGCCGCTGGGCGCGCTTGTCGGCTTCCAGCAACGGCCCGCGCGCCGCCTCGACGCCCGCGCGCGCCGCATCGAGCTGACTTCGCGCGGCGACATGATCCGCCTCACGCTCGCGGCTGATGGATTCGGATTGCGCCAGCGCCTGCTGCGCGCCCTCGATCGCCGCCGTCAGCGCATCGAGGTCGCCCCCGCTGGTCTGCTGCGTCAGCGCTTCGGTCTCGCGCTGGACGTTGGCGATTTCCTGATCGACGCGGGCGAGGCGGTCGCGATGGGTCCGCACGTTGGACTCAAGCTGATTGCGCTTCGCGGTGAGGTCGGCCAGCGCACGGGTCAGTTCGGCAAACGTGGCTTCGGCCGCAGCCAGCGTGGCTTCGGCTTGTCCGACGCGCTCGTCGACGCCGCTGCGGGTCTCGATGCGCGACTTGATCTCGTCTTTCAGCTCGGTGTCTTCGGTGTCGAGCCGCTGCAAGGCGACATCGGCGTCGGACGATTGCCGCTGTTCGCGCTCGACGTCGGCGGAAAACTGCGTCAGCCGCCGGTCGAGTTCGGCGACGCGCTCCTTGGCGCGCTCCTCTTCGCGATCCAGCGTTTCGCGTGCATTGGTCAGCCGCTGCAAACCGGCGGCGGCACGCGCCTCGGCCTCGCGCAGCGCAGGCAGTTCGGACGCACGCACTGCCTGAATGCGGGCGGCTTCGGCCTGCTCGCGGGTGCGTTCGGCCAGTTCGCGGACGTTGAGATCGTGGGTCTTGCCGGCTTCCGCGACATCCGCGTGCGCCTCCAGCCAGCGCAGGTGGAACAGCATGGCCTCGGCCTTGCGCACCTTGGCTGCCACGTCACGATAGCGGATCGCCTGGCGCGCCTGCTTTTTCAGGCCTTCCATCTGGCCTGCGAGCTGGCCGATCACGTCCTCGACGCGGGTGAGGTTGGTTTCGGCGGCCTTGAGGCGCAATTCGGCTTCGTGCCGGCGGGCATGCAGACCGGCGACACCGGCGGCGTCTTCCAGCACGCGGCGGCGTTGTTCGGGCTTGGCCTGAATGATCTCGCCGATCTTGCCCTGGTGAACCAGCGCCGGCGACCGCGCGCCGGTTGCAGCATCGGCAAACAAAATCTGCACGTCGCGGGCGCGGACGTCGCGGCCGTTGATGCGATAGACGGAGCCGGCTTCGCGCTCGATCCGGCGCGAGATTTCCAGCGTCTCGGAATCGTTCAGCGCCGATGGCGCGGAACGGTCGCGATTATCGATCGACATCACGACTTCGGCGTGGTTGCGCGCCGGACGGTTGCCGCTGCCGGCAAAGATCACCGCGTCCATGTCGGAGGCGCGCAGCGACTTGTGCGATGTCTCGCCCATCGCCCAGCGCAGCGCTTCGACCAGATTGGACTTGCCGCAGCCGTTCGGTCCGACCACGCCGGTGAGGCCCGGCTCGATCATGAAGTCGGTCGGTTCGACGAATGACTTGAAACCGTGAAGGCGAAGACGCGTGAGTTTCATGGGCACTCTGCTTTGCTGGCAGGGCCGCGGTCAAAGGCCGCGAATCTCTCTGCCGGGACAATACCATAGATGGCACCGTCGCGCTGACTGTGAGTCGCGGATTGCGGCTCCCTTGCGCCGGACAATGGCGATGCGGAGGGCGGAGGGCAACCGCGTTGCAGGCTTTTCCAGAGGCTTTTGCGGGAGTTAGGCTGGGAACCCGAATCCTGTGGCCGAATCAGTTCTTCAGCAGCGGGTCGATCTTTTTCTTGAATTCCTCGAACGAGGTTTCGCCCGTGACCTTCTCACCGTTGATGAAGAAGGTCGGCGTCGAATTCACCTTCAGCACCTCGTTGGCGTATTTCTGGTCGGCGGCGATCTTGTCGAGCAGCGCCTGATCCTTCAGGCAGGCCTCGACTTGCTGGCCGCTGAGGCCGGCCTGCTTGCCGACCAGCTTCAGCGCTTCCGTGGTTTTCGGCCCCGCCCAGTCCTCCTGCGACTTGAACAGCATGTCGATCACCGCGAAATATTTGCTGGAGTCGTCCTTGGCGATGCAGCGCGCCAGCATCGAGCCGGCCGCGGCCTTGATGTCGAGCGGGAATTCGCGGAACACGTAGCGAATCTTGTTGGTGTCGACATAGGCCGCCTTGATTTTCGGGAACACGTCTTCCGCGAACCGCGCGCAATGCGGGCAGGTCATCGAGGCATATTCGGTGATGGTGACGGGCGCATCCTTGGGGCCGAGCGCCATGTCGGGCAGCGACACGGGCTTGGCGACATCCGACGCCGCGGCGGTTTGCGCGCTCTGGGCCATGGCCGCGTCGATCAGGCGCCAGGGCGAAAGGCCGGCAGCGGCGGCGAACCCGGTAAGGGTGAGGGCGGCGTTGAAGGCGCGGCGCGTGATGATCAAGGGTCTGCTCCCAAAACGGCGCCTGCGCGCCTATCGACGAAAAGGTAACTGTCGCTAACTTGAAACGACAGACGTGGCAATGGCGCGCTGTCGGCGCCCGGCGTCACGGAAGCGTCAATTTCGCTTGATCGAGGCGCCCAGCCGCGCCAGCGCGGTGCGCAGGTCATCGTCCTCGATCGCCGTCATTGTCCTAGCGAGTTGGGCGACATCGGCCTCTGGGGGCAGCTTGGCGAGTTTCCGTGATTTTTTGCGGGATAACGGCGCTTGCCGCAGTGCCAGCCGGCCGACCGCGCTCCAGCCGAAGAAACGATTGACCCGCTGCAGGATAACGTCGGAGGCATGCTGGATTTCCAGCGCCACCGGCCCCTCCACCCGCAATACCAGGGTTGCCGGTTCCTGCGGCTGGCCTTCGACCGGGCGCGGCCACTGGATTTTCATCGGCTCGGAATGGGTGGCAACCTCCGGCCCGGCAATCTCGGCCCAGCGCGTCACCAGTTCCCGCGACGCAAAGCCCTGCCTGGCATAGGCGTCCGTAAAGACATCGCCGAGCAGGACGGAGAGCGGTTTTGCGGAAATGGGGCCGGGCTTGGACATGTGAAATCATAACACGATTGATGTCCTTCGTCATTGCGAGCAGCTCGGAGCGACGCGTAGCGTCGTTCCGGCAGCGACGAAGCAATCCAGCTTCGTTTTATGGGAGATTCTGGATTGCTTCGCTTCGCTCGCAATGACAGAGAATGATGCAATGGTACGGGCGGCAACCGCAACGCGCGACACGCAGAAGGTCCAAAGTGGGACGGTGGACCGCCCCGCGCTGTTGCTCGCATGGTACGACCGCCATCGCCGCCGCCTGCCGTGGCGTGCGCTGCCCGGCGAGGCCGCCGATCCCTACCGGGTGTGGCTGTCCGAGATCATGTTGCAGCAGACCGGCGTCAAATGGGTGGCTCCGTATTTCGAGAAGTTCGTCGCGCGCTGGCCCGATGTCGGCGCGATGGGCCACGCGTCGCTCGACGACGTCCTGCGGATGTGGGCCGGGCTCGGCTACTATTCCCGCGCGCGCAACCTGCATGCCTGTGCGGTGGCGGTGTTGCGCGATCACGGCGGGGCGTTTCCGGATACGGAAGAGGGCCTCCGCGCCCTGCCAGGCGTCGGGCCGTATACCGCCGCCGCGATCGCCGCGATCGCGTTCGGTCGTCGCACCATGCCGGTCGACGGCAACATCGAGCGCGTGGTGTCGCGGCTGTTCGCCGTGGAAGAGGCGCTGCCGAAAGCCAAGCCGCAGATTCAGCAACTCGCAACGACGCTGCTCAGACCCTCGCGCACCGGTCGCGGCGACAAGAGTCGCGCTGGCGATTCCGCGCAGGCGCTGATGGATTTGGGATCGACGATCTGCACGCCGAAGAAGCCGGCCTGCGCACTCTGTCCGCTCAATGAAGATTGTGCCGCGTATGCGCGCGGCGATCAGGAGACCTTTCCGCGCAAGGCCCCGAAGAAAACCGGAGCGTTGCGGCGTGGCGCGGCCTTCGTGGTGATGCGCGGCGGCGAGGTGCTGGTCCGCACCCGGCCTGAAAAAGGCCTGCTCGGCGGCATGACGGAGGTGCCGACGTCCGATTGGCTCGCGGGCCGTGACGACAAGGTTGCGTTGACGCAGGCGCCGCCGCTGAAAGCCGTTGCGCGGTGGCATCGCAGGGCTGGCGTGGTCAACCACGTCTTCACGCATTTCCCGCTGGAGCTTGCGGTCTATACCGCCACCGTTCCCGCGCGCACGCGCGCGCCCAAGGGCATGCGCTGGGTGCCGATCGCCTCGCTGCATGATGAGGCGTTGCCGAATCTCATGCGCAAGGTGATCGCGCATGGGTTGGAGTAGTTTCTCCTTCCCCAAGCGCAGCAACGCACGCAGCCTGTTCCCCTCCCCTTGCGGGGAGGGGTCAGGGGGTGGGGGTGTTCGCGAGCACCAGCATCTGTGGCTTACCCCCTTCCCAACCCTCCCCCTTCAGGGGGAGGGAGCACACTGCGCATGCCGCAGCCACAGGCGATAGCCCTACCCTTTCAGGGGAGGTTAAAACCGCCGTACGGCCATATGCGAGAGCCTTGCGCAAAAGGGGGAGGGATAAGAAAGTATCGGCGCAGTTTATCCCGCGTCCGATGCATACGTGCGCGCCTGCACGATCGGTGGCTTGGCGTTGAGGCCTTCGACCTGAAAACCGGCGACGCGCTTGTAGTTGGCGGCGATGTCTTCCAACTCCTGCTGCGACAGCACGTCGGTCACGACCTTGAAGCCATCAGGCG
>JAFEFK010000827.1 GCA_018240625.1 Pseudomonadota bacterium | reverse complement strand
GGGCTTACAAGTAAAGATGCCCCCACCCGGCCGACTTCGTCGGCCGACCTCCCCCGCAAGCGGGAGAGGTGAAAAATCGCTCGTTGGCCCGTTGAGTTCTTCCTACTCCAGCGGCAGGTTGTTGACCTTCGCAACGAAGGCCCGCACGTCGACCATGACCTGCGGCAGGACGGCCTTGACCTCCTGTACGGTCATGCCAGCCTTGATGCGCGGATCGTAGAGGATGTTGAGAATGTACTGATCGTAGACGTCGAAGAAGCCCTTGTGGACATTGTCGTTGAACATGGTCCACGGAACCGAACTGGTGTCGTTGATTGGCCCCAGGGATTGCAAGAGTTCTTCGTAAGCGCAGTCGAGGAAGGTGAAGTCGCCGTTGTCGACGGTGAGGATCACGTCGGAATGTTCGATTTCGAACTTCTCGTTCTTGCGGAAACCGGACAGGCATTGCGGATCGAGCGATTTGTGAATCTCGCGGGCGCGCTCGGCGCCATAGAATCTGGCGATGGTGCGATTGAGATCGCGGTCGCGTACCAGCCGGACGGTGACATTGGCATCGCCGGTCTCCGCCATGGCGATATCGAGATGCTGAACGTGGCTCGCGATCTCGGCGACGACTTTGGCGAGTTGGGCTTTGCGATCGGCACGATTGACGCCGTCGGCGATCACGCGCACCGGTCCGTTGTATTTCCGGATACGGTCGACCCGGCCGGCGAGATGATATTCGGCGCCAAATGCGGTCTTGAAGAAGCCCTCCAGAATTTCGCCGTCGGTAAATGTCTTCTTCTCCGCACGCTGGCGCATCACGACGCCCGGAACCTCCGCCGCTGCGGATGGCCGCCAATCAAGCGCACCGAAGGCCGTTGCGGTCAGGACGACCGCAAGAATTTGCAAGGCGCGGGGTGAGGGGGGAAATGCCGGCATTGCAACGACGCTGCCGCAATGCGTTCGGGAGCGCAAGACGTGAGCGTCCGGTTCCGCGAACGCTTGGCCGTGACCTAGTTTTTCACGATGACCGTGGCACCCACCGACACGCGGTTGTAGAGATCGGTCACGTCATCGTTGGTCATGCGGAAGCAGCCCGACGATACAGCTTGGCCGATCGTTTCCGGCTCGTTCGAGCCGTGAATCCGGTAGAGCGTCGAGCCGAGATACATGGCGCGTGCGCCGAGCGGGTTGTCGATTCCGCCCTTCATATGGCGCGGCAAATCGGGACGGCGCGCGATCATTTGCGACGGCGGGGTCCAGTCCGGCCATTCCTTCTTGGCTGTGATGCGATGGGTGCCGCCCCAGCGGAAGCCGTCGCGGCCGACGCCGATGCCGTATTTCAGCGCCTGACCGTTGGGAAGGACGAGATAAAGCCGCCGTTCCGCGGTGTTCACGAGGATCGTGCCGGGCGTGTAGTTGCTCTGAAAGTTGACCGTCTCGCGGGGAATGGGGTTGGCGCCGGCCTTGTAGTTAAAGCTGAAATCCATGGTGCCGCGTGTGTCCTGCACCTCCGCGGATGCAGAGGTGGCGCCCATGGCGAAGGCAGCAACAATCAGGCAGGCAAAAACGCGCGTCATTATTTCCTCGCAAAAAATCGATTTCGACGCGAGACAGGCCACAATTCGCCTGATTTCGCAAGCCACGGCCTCGTGAAAGCGGTGCTTCTCGCGCCGGCGTTGCGAAAAAGCATCGTGGCCGCCGCTGGATTTTTGCGGGGACGCCAGCGCTACGCGATGGCAGCCATTCGCGGCGAGCTAACCCTTTGACGAAGGCCCGGAACAATGGTTGATCTCTGGTCTGTCAAAAAGACTGCGAGCGGGAGCGAACGGATGAACGGTGCGGAAAGTCTGGTGCGGACGCTGGTGGCGGGCGGCGTGGATGTCTGCTTCGCCAATCCCGGCACCTCGGAGATGCATTTTGTCGCGGCGCTGGATCGGGTGGAAGGCATGCGCTGCGTGCTCGGCCTGTTCGAAGGCGTGGTGACCGGCGCCGCCGACGGTTACTTCCGTATGAAGGGTACGCCGGCGTCGACCCTGCTGCATCTTGGCCCCGGCCTCGCCAACGGGTTGGCCAATTTGCACAACGCCAAGAAGGCGAATTCCGGTATCGTCAACATCGTCGGCCAGCACGCGGTTTATCACATCGAATACAACGCGCCGCTCACGTCCGATATCGAGGGTTTGGCGCGGCCGATGTCGTCTTGGGTCCGCACCTCGCCGGATTCCAAGTCTGTCGCGAAGGACGGTGCGGCGGCGATCGCGGCGGCGAAAGGTTCGCCGCCCCAGATTGCCACGCTGATCCTGCCCGCGGACACCGCCTGGAATGAGGCGGACGGTATTGCCGAGGTGCCCGAAGACTCGCAGCGCGCGAGCTATTCGTCGAAGGCGGTCGATACCGCGGCAAAGATCCTGCGCAGCGGCGGCAGCGAGAATCTGGTGTTGCTCACAGGCAGCGCGCTGACCGAGCAGGGCCTGGCGCTGGCCGCCAGCATCGCCGGCAAGACGGGCTGCAGGGTGATGGGGCAGACCTATAATCCGCGGATGGCACGTGGCCGCGGCCGCTTTTCGATCGAGCGCATCCCTTACGTGATCGAGCAGGCACTGCCGATCCTGAAGGACTTCAAGAACATCATCCTGGTCGAAGCCAACGATCCCGTGGCGTTCTTCGCGTACCCGAACAAGCCGAGCCTGCTGAAACCGGAGGGCTGCGAGGTGCATCGCATGACGGCCGGCGGTGAAAATTCGGTGGCCGCGCTTGAGGCGCTGGCGGGCGCGCTCGGCGCCAAGCCGCAGGATGCGAAGCCGCAAAAGCTGGTCGAAATCGCCAAGCCCACCGGAGCGCTGAACCACGCTTCCATCGCACAGGCGATTGCGATGGCGATTCCGGAGAATGCCATTGTCGTCGATGAATCGATCACGACGGGCCGTGGATTCTTTCCGCCCACCGCGGCGGCCGCGCCGCACGACTGGTTGCAGAACATGGGCGGCTCGATCGGATTCTCGACACCGGTGGCGACCGGCGCCGCCGTGGCCTGTCCCGATCGCAAGGTGATCTGCATGGTCGGCGACGGCAGCGCGATGTACACGCTGCAATCGTTGTGGACTCAGGCGCGTGAAGGCCTCGACGTCACCACGATCGTTTTTTCGAATCGCATCTATCAGATTTTGCGCGGCGAGTTCGATGGTGTCGGTGCCGGCGAACCGGGCAAGCGCGCAATGGACATGCTGAGCATCGATCGTCCGACGCTCGATTGGGTCGCGCTTGCGAAGGGGATGGGTGTGCCGGGCCGGGCCGTGACGACGGCCGATGATTTCAACAAGGCGCTTGCCGAGGCGATGGCCGAAAAGGGCCCGCGTTTGATCGAAGTGCAGATGTAGCGACTCCTCGCGCCGCCGCGGTCTTGAGTGAGAAAACGGCGAAGTCTCCTCGCTTGTGATCTATTGTGTGCGGCGCCGGCTTTAGCGCCGCGCACGCGAGACCTCGATGAGTCTGACCTACGTCATTCCCGATATCCACGGCCGCTTCGATTTGCTGAGCGAGGCGCTGCACAGGATTCATGCGCGCGCGGCGGGCAATGGCGGGACGCTGGTCCTGCTTGGCGACTATGTCGACAAGGGACCGCATAGCAACATGGTCATTGCGCGGCTACGGCGCGGCATGCCGTCCGGCTGGACCTTCATTGCTCTCAAAGGCAACCACGATGCGATGATGGCCGCAGGCCTGCGCGATCCCGCCAAAATGACGCACTGGTGCGAGCGCGGCGGCGATACGGCTGTTGCATCCTATGGCGGTGATGGCTCCCTTGTCCCGGAGGCCGACATCGCGTGGATCGAGGCACTGCCGCTCACGCATATCGATGCGCACCGCGTCTACGTTCACGCCGGGCTGGATTGCGGTGTCGGACTCGAAGCGCAGCCCGAGGCCACATTGCTCTGGAAGCGCTATCCGAAGGGCGACGCGGCCGGGTTTGACGGCCGGCACATCGTGCATGGGCACAACGCCTTTGCCCGGGGACCGGAATTGTATGACGGCCGAACCAATCTCGACACCCAGGCGTGGCGAACCGGCCGCCTGGTGACCGGCGTCTTTGAGGATGCCGCGTCGGGCGGTCCGGTCGATTTCATCGTTGTGCAAGGACCGCGGCAAGATCGCTGACCCGGACGTCCGGAGGTGTGGCGGATTGGCGCAACAGAAAGCGTCCACAATTGAGTAGGAGCGACCATGCCGATATGCTCAACTTGATCGAGGGCCGAGCTTTGCCCCGGGTTTTGACACAGGAGATTTTTTAATGCGCAAATATCTTGTCGTATTGCTATCGACCGTAGTCGCGGTCGGAATGTCATTGTCGGCTTCCCCTTCGTTCGCGCAGGCAAAGAAACATGCTTCCGGCGCTGCCCCTTCATTCAAAGGCGGCGGAGCGAAGGCTGGTGGTGTTGGCCGGGGCAGCGGTCGGGTCGCCGGCGGCGGCCGTCAATTCCATGGCGGCGGTCATCATGGTGGCGCCGGCAATGCGCTCGCGGTAGGCGCGGCGGTCGGGCTGCTCGGCGCGGCCATTGGAGCGGCGGCTGCGGCCGACAGCGGTCCGGTCTATTACGACGACGCGCCGCCGCCGCGGCGTTATCGCCGTCCGCCGCCCGGTGCGTACTACGACTACGACGACTGAACCCGGTTTTGACAGCGCCGCGCCGGCTTGCGGGCTGGCGCGGCTTTTTCACGACCGGCTGTCCGCATTGGCCCGTCACAGAATCTGGACCGTCACATCTTGACTGCCGCGCGCAACGCAGGTCTTCGTGAAGCATGGATAAGGTCTCGGACTCGGCCACGAAGCTTCAGGCCACGTTCCGCATCAAGGTGAACGGCGAGGCCATCGCCATCGCAACGGTGGGGCAGGCCTACACCTTCATCACGCGCTTGAGCACCATCGAGTGGATGGAGTTCCGCGCCTTGCATGAGGAAGCGCGCGCTGCGCTTGAGGCGGCGGCCGGCAACGCCATGCTGAGCAGCAAGGCGACCGACGCGCTGCGAGTGCTGTTCATGCGGACAAAGCTGCTGTGAAGGTTGAGCCGCGTCGACAGCGCATCGCGCGACTGAATTCCTTCCTAAATCGCAATGCTCAGGTGGTAAGTTGGCGCGTCGCCTTCGAACCGACCTTGGCCTGTCCCAGGCGTCGACCCTGCTGGCGGGCTCCAAGCGCTTTGAGAAATTCCGCCTTTTCGAGGTCCGTCAGACATTTTGACGCGAAGTCCCACGGTT
>JAFEFK010000826.1 GCA_018240625.1 Pseudomonadota bacterium | reverse complement strand
CGCGTACATCCGGCGCAACCGAGCTATTCCGTGGTCGTCCCGGCGAATGGAGCGGGGGCTTCAACATCGCCGTTGGGAGTAAGATAGGTAGCGTCAAGACATTCCGCAAGGGTACGCTGCATGGCAACAAAATCGGGCAAAATTTATATCGGGATTGGCGGCTGGACCTTCGCGCCATGGCGCGGGGTTTTTTATCCGGACAAGCTGACGCAGGCGAAGGAGCTCGAATACGCCGCTTCCAAGCTCACGTCGATCGAGATCAACGGTACCTATTACGGCTCGCAGAAGCCTGAGAGCTTTCGCAAATGGGCGCGCGAGGTGCCCGACGGCTTTGTGTTCTCGCTGAAAGGGCCGCGCTTTGCCACCAATCGCCGGGTGCTGGCCGAGGCAGGCGATTCGGTGAAGCGCTTCTATGATTCCGGTGTGCTGGAGCTGGGTGACCGCCTCGGCCCGGTGCTGTGGCAGTTCGCACCCACCAAGAAATTCGACGAGGCCGATTTCGGCAAGTTTCTCGAACTGCTGCCGCGAAAACTGGAGGGGCGCTCACTGCGTCACGTCGTTGAAGTCCGCCATGACAGCTTCTGCACACCGGACTTCATCGCTTTGCTGCGGGAATTCGAGGTGCCGGTCGTCTACGCCGAGCACGGCAAATATCCCGCTATCGCCGACATCGCCGCGGATTTCGTCTACGCGCGGCTGCAAACGGGCAACGACGAGATCAAGACCTGCTATCCGCCGAAGCAACTCGATGCCTGGGCCAAGCGGTTTCAATCCTGGGCCGACGGCGGCGAACCGGATGATCTGCCCCGCGTCGATAAAACCAAACCGAAGAAAACACCGCGCGACGTGTTCGCCTATGTGATCCATGAAGGCAAGGTGCGCGCGCCCGCGGGTGCGATGGAGTTGATCGCACGCGTCAAGTAACGGGAGGCCCCCGCATGGCGGCAAAGAAAAAACTGGCGCTGAAGAAAAAACGCCTCTTCACCATTGGCTATGAACAGACACCGGCCAAGGCCGTGCTCGACGAACTGGAACAGGCTGGCGTCAAATTGCTGGTGGATGTGCGGGCTGTCGCATCATCCCGCCGCCCCGGTTTCTCAAAGACCCAGCTCGCAGCCGGTCTCGACGCGCGCGGCATTGCCTATCTGCATCTGCGCGGACTTGGCACGCCGAAAGAAGGCCGGCTGGCCGCGCGTAGCGGGAAGTATGACGTCCTGTCCAAAATATATGCGGCACATCTGAAGACATCGCAGGCGCGCGAGGAAATCGACGAACTTTCGGCGCTGGTCACAAAGTCCGGGCCGGTCTGCATCCTCTGTTATGAGCGCGATCACACGCATTGTCATCGCCGATGGATAGCGGAGATCATCGAGGACCGCGATGGCGTCAGAATCGAGAACCTGATGGCCCCGCAAGTCTGAACCAACGGCGCGGCTCCCCGCCTTTGATCGCGTTCTCCCATCGTTCTCCTAGACGCGCACCCCCGGCGCTCTACTATCAGTAGTTGTACGTATGTGGCGTTGAGCGGCGGGGCTGCGATGCGTAGGGGTGCGTTGCGTGCAGTGTGTACGGCCGCCGTCTTGTTGGCGTGCGCAGTTACAGATCGGTCATTGGCCCAGCCAATTGCTGCCGATCCGCCCTCGATCGATAATCTCAGTGGCGGCTCCAGGCCCGAGCAATTCCTCTTTTACAGCGGTGTGGATCTCTGGCGAAACGGACAGGCAGGCTACGGCGGAATGCTGTGGGCGCCGCAGGGCGATCTGAACAAAGACGGCTCTGTGGTCCGCCTGTTCCTGTCCGACGGCATCGAGCGCTACGAGACGCCAGGCCAGCGCTTCGACACCAATATCTTCCGCGCCTCGATCCTGCCGGGCTGGCGGTTCAAGCGGGGCAACCTCGAGGTCAAGGTGTTCGCCGGACCGGCAGTCGAAAATCACGTGCTGACGCCGGATGTGGTGACGGACAAACTGCGCGGCGCCCATTTCGGCGCGCAGGTCGCAACTGAACTATGGTGGGAGCCGACGCCCGCCATGATGGTCGCAGCCTCCGCATCAGTGACAAGCATCGGTGCAGCCTACAGCGCCCGCGTCGCCACGGGCTGGCGCCTGTTCGACCGCCTCTGGGCCGGCCCTGAAATTCTGGCGTCTTCCGACGAGTTCAGCACGCAATATCGCGTCGGCGCGCATTTCACCGGCGTCAAAACCGGAAATTTCGAATGGTCGGTCGGCACCGGCTTTGTCGAGGACAGTTTTCACCGCAGCGGCATCTACGGGCGCATCGGCGTTCTGGCGCGGCAGTAGGCCCCGTAGCGACTAGTTATGAAATTTCAGCCCGTCGACGATCTTGTCGCGGACCTT
>JAFEFK010000825.1 GCA_018240625.1 Pseudomonadota bacterium | reverse complement strand
GGATGTCTTCCGCCGACTCGTCCCGGATGTCGCCGACCAGCGGCAGCTTCTTCTCGTTGAGCAGTTCGGCGATCTTCTCGATCAGCCGCGATTTCTGCACCAGCCACGGGATTTCCGTGACGACAATGACCCAGGTGCCGCGCGCGCCCTCTTCCTGATGCCATTTGGCGCGGGTGCGGAACGCGCCGCGCCCGGTCATGTAGGCTTCCGCGATGCTTTCCTTGGAATCGACGATGATGCCGCCGGTCGGGAAATCCGGTCCCTTGACCCACCTCAGGAGCGACTTCGACTTGGCATCCGGCTTCTCGATCAGATGCAGCGCGGCGTCGCAGAGTTCGGCGGCGTTGTGCGGCGGGATCGCGGTGGCCATGCCGACGGCAATGCCCTGCGATCCGTTGGCCAGCAGGTTCGGGAAGCCGCCGGGCAGTACGACGGGCTCTTTGGTCTGGCCGTCGTAGTTGGGGCGGAACTCGACCGCATCCTCATCGATGCCTTCGAGCAGCAGCCGCGCGACGTCGGTCATGCGCGCTTCGGTATAGCGGTAGGCGGCGGGGTTATCGCCGTCGATGTTGCCGAAATTGCCCTGGCCGTCGACCAGCGGATAGCGCGAGGCGAAATCCTGCGCGAGCCGCACCAGCGCGTCGTAGATCGACTGATCGCCATGCGGATGGAACGAGCCCATCACATCGCCGACGATCTTGGCCGATTTCTTGAATGGCGTGCCGGGGTCGAGCCGCAGCAGACGCATGCCGTAAAGGATGCGGCGGTGCACGGGTTTAAGGCCGTCGCGGGCGTCCGGCAGCGCGCGGTGCATGATGGTGGACAGCGCATAGGCGAGATAGCGCTCCTCGAGCGCATCCCGCAGCATCACATCATGAATTTCCGCCGGTTCCGGGGGAATCAGTCGCTTTCCCATAGGGACGGGTTACCGCCTGCGGAGTCCGAGAACAAGGCGCGAATCAGGGTCCTTCTTACCCTCCCCTGGAGGGGGAGGGTCGGCGAGCATCGAGCCAAGCGCGATGCGAGGCGGGGTGGGGCGACCGCGGATGCAAGGCCACCCCACCCCGACGCTCATTACATTCGCGTCGACCCTCCCCCTCCAGGGGAGGGTATCAACTCCATTCGCAATGGTTTCCGCACCACCGCGTTGATGAACCCTGCCCTTGCATCCGAATGCTTCTGCCCGCGCGGCTCCAGCACGTGACGCAGCAGAAATCTCCCGGTCAGTTCAAATCCGTCGAGCAGATCCTGATCGGACCAGCCGCTCTGGCCATCGTCGGTCTCGCGCAAAAACGGCGGCAGCGGCAGCAGACGGTCGCGCCAAGGCTCGCCCGCCTGCCGCGACACCGCACCTCCGGATTTCGGTGAAACGTAAATCAGCTCGGTCGTAACGCCGGACGCCACGCAAGTCGTGAGATCGAGCCCAAAACCGAGTTCTGTCAGCATCGCCAGCTCGAACCGGATCAGGTGAATTGCCGCCTCGCCCGCTGCGTCGAAATCCTCCAGCGTCTGCTCGAGCATCTCATAGATGTCCTCATGCGGGTCGCGTTCCGGCAACAGACGCGCCAGCGATGCCAGATGAGTCACGCCATAAGCCGCATGCGATGCGCCGAGCAGCGTTGCCGCGCGCATCCGCGTTCCCTCCAGCACGTAGGTGCCGAGGTGCTCGTCCAGCCGCGCCCGCCACACCGCGCTTACCGTGTTGCCGGGCTGCAAGAGTGGCCGCATGCGCGAACCCGCGCCGCCGCGCACGAGGCCGAGATGGCGGCCATGGCTACGCGTCAGCAGTTCGACGATGGCCGAGGATTCGCCATGCCGCCGCACCCCGAGCACGATGCCCTCGTCGGTCCATTCCATGACGGCAGCCTACAATATTGTGCGACGCTTCGCAGCCGCGCAATCAGGTCGAATGCGAGTCGAACCAGCCTTTCGCATCACCCGTGAACGAATAATACAGTCCAGCCGCGGTCAGCGCGGTGGAGAGCACATCGACGGCGGTTGCGAATGTCAGCCCGCCGGACCCGAGCGCGTCCAGCAGCGAGAGCGCCGACAGCCCGAGCGCCGCGACCAACACCCACCGGGCCCAGTTCTTCCGGTGCCGCGCCGCCAGCCAGACCAGAAGCAGGAAGAATGCGAGCAGCACGACGGCAAGCAAATTGACGTTTGCTGACGCCGCTTCGCCGATATCCGCCGGCACGCGATCGAGAAACGCCGCCGACAGCGTATCGAGCAGCAGCGACAGATACAGCAGCACCTCGAACCGCAACACGTTTCTGGGGAGGGTCATTCGACTAGCGGTCCGATTCTAACATTCGCATCCCGTTCCAGCGCGTGCCCTTGCAAATGCTGGAATCAAAGGATCACCAGCAAGTATAAGCTGCTCGTGGCGTTTTGGATTTGACATTCGCATCCAGAACTCGTGACGAAGTGGGTAGCGAATGTCAAATCCACTCCGCTGGGCTGGCCTATTCCTTCGGAAACTCGAGTCCCATTTCGCGGTAACGACTGGGATCGTCGCCCCAGTTCTCGCGCACCTTCACAAACAGGAACAGATGCACGGGCTGGCCCACGATCTCGGCGATCTCCTTGCGGGAGTCGGCGCCGATCGATTTGATCGTCGCGCCGCCCTTTCCGAGCACGATCTTGCGCTGGCTGTCGCGTTCCACGAAGATCGTCTGCTCGATACGGACCGATTTGTCGGGTCGCTCGGTCCAGGTGTCGGTCTCGACGGTGGACTGATACGGCAGTTCCTGATGCAGATGGCGATAGATCTTCTCGCGGGTGATTTCGGCCGCGAGCTGGCGCAGCGGCGCGTCCGACATCTGGTCTTCGGGATAATGATACGGCCCCTCAGGCACCATGTCAGCGAGCGCCCGCCTGAGATCATCGACGCCATCGCCCGACAGCGCCGCCACCATGAACGTCTTCTCGAAGCGCAGGCGCTCGTTGGCCGCCTGCGTCAGCGCCAGCAGTTTTTCGCGCGGCACGAGATCGATCTTGTTCAGCACCAGAATCTTCGGATGCGCGACGCTTGAAAGTTTCGTCAGGATCGCGTCGGCTTCATCGTCGATACCTGCGCGCGCGTCGAGCAGCACGCAGACGAGATCGGCGTCATGCGCCCCGCTCCACGCGGTCGAGACCATGGCCCGATCGAGTCTCCGCTTCGGAACAAAGATACCGGGCGTATCGACCAGGATGATCTGCGAATGGTTTTCGATCACGATGCCCCGGATCAGCGCGCGCGTGGTCTGCACCTTGCGCGACACGATGGTGACTTTCGAGCCGACCAGCGCGTTGACGAGCGTCGACTTGCCGACATTCGGTGCGCCGATCAGGGCGACGAAGCCGCATCGCGTGGCTGCGGGCGCTGCCGCACCGGCCTCGGTCACTTCACACCTTCGCGGTCGATCATCGACGAGGCCGCGGCCTTTTCGGCGGCGCGTTTGCTGCCGCCGATGCCCTCGGCGAGTGCGAGACCCGGCAGTTCGACAGCGACGCGGAAACGCGGATCGTGATGCGGCCCCGTGCGTTCCACTTCGCGGTAAACCGGCGTCGGCAACCCCTTGCCCTGCGCCCACTCCTGCAACACCGTCTTGGGATCGCGCAGCGGCCGCACCGGCTTGCGCATGCGCTCGGTCCAATTGCGTTCGACGAAGGCGGCCGCCGCGGCGTAACCGCCGTCGAGATAGACGGCGCCGATCACCGCCTCGCAAATATCGCCAAGCACCGACGAGCGCAGCCGCGCTCCCGCTCCGGCGCCGACCGCGCCGAGTTTGATGCCTTCCAGCAGGTCGAGCGATTTTGCGACATCGATGCAGGTCTCCCGCCGCACGAGTTCGGCGAGCCGCTTCGACAATTCGCCCTCGTCCGCTTTCGGAAAGGCGCGATAGAGCATGTCGGAGACCACGAGGCCAAGGACATGGTCGCCGAGAAATTCGAGACGCTGGTAGCTGTCGCCCCGCAAGCGCGACGGTTTGAGAGCCGAGACGTGCGTAAATGCCGTGGTCAGCAGCGATACATCAGCAAACTTGTGGCCCAGCCGCTGTTCGATCGCGGCCATGATCGCCTTGGCGCTGGTCCGGGCACGCTTCTTCTTCGGCGCAGGCGCAACCGAGCTCGCGCCGGATGACACGGCAGCGTCGTCAGGGGGCGAGACTGGCTTGGTGTCAGCCGATTCGTCGATCATCGCACGATGGAGAATATGCGATTCCAGCGCACCGCGGTGGGCCAGCGCCAGATTTGCCAGGCGTGTTCACCTTCGGCGATTGAGAAGAAGATCATCTGGGCCCGGCCGACGAGGTTCTCAAATGGCACGTATCCGACCGCCGAAAGCACCCGGCTGTCGGTCGAGTTGTCCCGGTTGTCGCCCATCATGAAGAAATGACCTGATGGCACGGTGTAGACGTTGGTATTGTCGTAGAAGCCGTTGTCGACGCAATCCAGCGTCTTGTAGGTCACGCCGTTGGGCAGCGTTTCCTGCCATTGCTTGACCCGTGCCGTCGCATCGGAGCCGCAGGGGTCTTCCCCAACAAAGTCCGGCAGCCGCTCGCGCTGCACCGGCTTGTCGTTGATGTAGAGCAGCCCCTCTTTCATCTGGATGCGATCGCCCGGCAGCCCGATCACGCGCTTGATGTAGTCGACGGAATCGTCTTTCGGCAGACGAAACACCAGGACATCGCCCCGGTTCGGCTCGGAGCCGAAGATGCGGCCGGAAAACAGCGGCGGTGAGAACGGGATGGAATAGTGGCTGTAGCCGTAAGAATATTTCGAGACGAACAGGTAGTCGCCGACCAGCAACGTGGCTTTCATCGATCCGGACGGGATATTGAAAGGCTGAAACAGGAAGGTCCGGATCACCAGTGCGATAATGAGCGCGTGGATGACGACGCGGATCGTCTCGCCGATGCCGCTTTCAGTTTTAGTCCCGGATGTCACGCTCATCGCTTTCCCATATCCATCGCCGCCGCATGAAGCGATGGCAGAGCGTTCAAGACGAAGGATTCAGCTTCGCGAAAAACGCCAGTCATTCCGATATTTAGGACGAATTCGAGCACCCATTGCTCGGGCTCGAAGC
>JAFEFK010000824.1 GCA_018240625.1 Pseudomonadota bacterium | reverse complement strand
CGGGATCGTCATCATCAGCACGAAGGCGGTGGCGACGATCATCCACGCGGTATCGGCGGCGTTGATGCCGCCCGGGGCATCGGCGAAAGCCGGCGTGCCTGCGGTTAAAGCCATTCCTGCTGCAAAAACGAACGTCGCAGCATGCGCTGCGTGACGCTGGATCGCCCCCATTGTCGTTCCCCCGACTCAATATTTCCTGCCGTCATTGCGAGCGAAGCGAAGCAATCCAGAGGGCATCAAAAAGGACTGGATTGCTTTGTCGCTTCGCTCCTCGCAATGACGGGGTGACGGTTGCTTGTGACAGAACCTCACAGCGCGTCGCTGTCGGTTTCGCCGGTGCGGATGCGCAGGGCGTGATCGATCGGCGTCACGAAAATCTTGCCGTCGCCGATCTGGCCGGTGCGCGCGCCCGTGGTGATGACTTCGACCGCCTTGTCCGCAAGTTCCGACGAAACCGCGATTTCGATCCGCAGCTTAGGCAGGAAATTCACGACATACTCGGCGCCGCGATAGATCTCGGTGTGGCCCTTCTGGCGGCCATAGCCCTTGACCTCGGTCACGGTCATGCCGTGCACGCCAATCTCGGTGAGTGCCTGGCGGACTTCGTCTAGCTTGAAGGGTTTGATAATGGCGACGACGAGTTTCATGGTCCGGTCTTTTCATCCCTGAATCGGGCGCTGGCGGTTCTGACAGGCTTCCCGTCAAATCTGGCATCTTTCTGTGCAAATGGCACAAAAAACTTGCGGTTCAAACGAAAAACATGCCGGCGGGTTGCCACGGCACGGCTGCCTCCGTGTAGACTGACCGGGTTTTGCGCGTGAACCGCGCCCGCGTTTTTCTGACCAATCATATTCCGCGCCGTAAGGCCGACGCTTTTTTTGGGGGGAATTCATGTCGAACCGTTCGTGGTTTTTTGCCTCGGGAGAGACCCAGCAAGGCCCATATTCCGAAGGTCAGTTGCGCGACTTCATCGCGCGCGGGACCGTCCGGGCGGATACCTATGTCTGGACCGAGGGCATGGCCGCCTGGCAAAGGGCGGGCGAAATTCCGGGTCT
>JAFEFK010000823.1 GCA_018240625.1 Pseudomonadota bacterium | reverse complement strand
CGGGTCAGGTGACGTGCCAGAGAGAAGCGTCACCTCCCCCACCGCAAGCCGCTTGCCGAGTTTCAAAAGCTTGGCTGCCGCCAGCACATCCTGCTCCGGCTGGCCCTTGCGCAAAAAATTGATGTTGAGATTGGTGGTCACCGCCAGGCCGATCGGTCCGATACGCGACAGCAGCACCACGTACATGGCAAAGTCGGCCAGGGCCATCAGCGTCGGCCCCGAAACCGTTCCGCCCGGACGCAACATGCGTTCACTGTAGCGCTGACGCAGCAGACACGTTTCCCCGTCTGCGCTTTCGATCGCGATATCGCCACCGCTAAAAGCTTGCGGAAACTCGGTGTGGAGAAAGGCTTCGAGTTCAGCCACACTCATTTTCGCGGTCGCCATGCCGTTCTGCCCCTGCTCTCGCTTCGTGCAGCCTGTTACATTAAGATGACGCCTCCGCCCAAGTGGATAATTCGATGACTGCCAGCACTGCCCGCGCCGAGACCCCGGAACCGTCGCCAATTTTGTTGCGGCAAACCCAAGGCAGCGTTGCCATACTGACCCTCAACCGCCCCGAGGCGCGCAATTGCCTGTCGGAGCAACTGATCACCGACCTGCACGCGGCGCTGGATGCGGCGGGACAGGATCCGGCGGTCCGCGCCGTTGTCATCGCCGCGAATGGCCCCGCTTTTTCATCCGGCCATGACCTCAAGGAACTGACCGCACACCGCACCGGCCCCGATCGCGGCCGCGAATACTTCGCGCACATGATGACGATCTGCAGCGCGATGATGCAGGCGATCGTTCATTTGCCGAAGCCCGTCGTCGCCTGCGTGCAGGGTATCGCGACGGCTGCCGGATGCCAGCTCGTTGCAACCTGCGATCTCGCGGTCGCCTCGGAGAAGGCTGCCTTCGCCACGCCCGGCGTCGACATCGGCCTGTTCTGCTCGACGCCGATGGTGGCCCTGACGCGCAACATCGCACGCAAGCAGGCGATGGAAATGCTGCTGACGGGAGAGCCGGTCACCGCCATGGCCGCGCGGCAGATGGGACTGATCAATCGTGTCGTCGCCGCCGGGACCGAACGTGAGGCCGCGCTCAACCTTGCACAAAAGGTCGCACTCAAATCGGCTTACACCGTAAAACTCGGCAAGACCGCATTCTACCGGCAGTCCGAGATGAGCCTCGCGGACGCCTATCGCTATGCGTCGGAGGTCATGACCGAAAACATGATGGCCCGCGACGCCGAGGAAGGCATCGGCGCCTTCATCGAGAAACGCGATCCCACCTGGGAAGATCGGTAGTGCTTACGATGAACCTACCAACAGCAACGACACAAAACCCTCCGTCATTGCGAGCTCGCGACAAAATTTGCCTTCCAATTTTGCGCTGAGCGAAGCAATCCAGACCTTCAAGAAGAACTGGATTGCTTCGTCGCTCCGGGACAACGCTACGCGTTGCTCTTGGGCTCCTCGCAATGACGATTTAACAGACGGTCACACGACGATATGAATCACGACGCCTACGACGACAGCTACATCCGCGAAATCCTCAACGGCGTGAAAACAATCGCGATGGTGGGTGCGTCCCCGCAAAATGTTCGCCCGAGCTATTTCGCGTTCAAATATCTCGCCGAGCGCGGCTACGACATGATCCCGATCAATCCCGGCCACGTCGGCAAGAATCTCGTCGGCAAACCGTTCGTTGCCTCGCTGAAAGATATCGGGCGGCCGGTCGACATGATCGATATCTTCCGCAACTCGAGCCACATCATGCCTGTCGTCGATGAAGCGCTGACACTGTCGCCGCTTCCGAAGGTGATCTGGATGCAACTCGGCGCACGCGACGATGCGGCAGCCGCGAAGGCCGAAGCCGCCGGCCTCAAGGTCGTCATGAACCGCTGTCCGAAGATCGAATACGGGCGGCTGTCGTCGGAGATTTCATGGATGGGCGTCAACTCGCGCACGCTGAGTTCAAAGCGTGCGCCGATGCCCACCCATGGCCAGCGTCTGTCGCTCAACCGCATGAGCGTTGGCGGCGGCAGCACGCTTGCCGCCGACCGCGCCGCGAAAGACAAAACCGATCCGGCGTAAACGCACGTCCAGCGGAAATGCCGTTCTATCTCCGCCGCACTGCGAAGCCGTCCATTCCGAAGTGGGCGAAATTCCCTACCGCGCCTTGACGGCGGCGCGCGATCCCATCAGCATCGTCAACAGAAACCTCCGACTGAGCAGCAAGGACACGAGATGACCGATCGCATTCCCGGATTCGCAACCCTCGCCATCCACGCCGGCGCGCAGCCCGATCCGACCACCGGCGCGCGGACGACGCCGATCTATCAAACCACGTCGTTCGTGTTCAACGACGCCGATCACGCAGCGTCGCTGTTCGGGTTGCAGGCGTTCGGCAATATCTATACCCGCATCGGAAATCCGACCAACGCCGTGCTGGAGGAACGTGTTGCCGCGCTCGAAGGCGGCACGGCCGCCCTCGCGGTGGCCTCAGGACATGCCGCGCAGGTTGTCGTGCTGCAGCAGTTGTTGAAGCCCGGCGATGAATTCATCGCTGCGCGCAAGCTCTATGGCGGCTCGATCAATCAGTTCACCCACGCGTTCAAGAGCTTTGGCTGGAACGTGGCGTGGGCCGATCCGGACGATGTCGAGACGTTTGAACGCGCGGTTACGCCGCGGACCAAGGCCATCTTCATCGAATCCATCGCCAATCCCAGCGGTTCGATCACCGACATCGAAGCTGTCGCCGCCGTCGCGCGCAAGGCCGGCGTGCCGCTGATCGTCGACAATACGCTCGCGAGCCCCTACCTGATCCGGCCGATCGAGCATGGTGCCGATATCGTGGTACACTCGCTGACAAAATTTCTCGCCGGCCACGGCAACTCGCTCGGCGGCATCATCGTCGATGCCGGCACCTTCGACTGGTCGAAGGATGGCAAGTATCCCATGCTGAGCGAGCCCCGGCCGGAATATCATGGCATCAAGCTGCAGGAGACCTTCGGCAACTTCGCTTTCGCGATTGCCTGCCGCGTGCTCGGCCTGCGCGACCTCGGGCCGGCCTTGTCGCCGTTCAACGCCTTCATGATCCTGACCGGTATCGAGACGCTGCCGCTGCGCATGCAGAAGCACTGCGAAAACTCGAAAGCGATTGCTGGATGGCTGTCCACCCATCCGGCGGTCGCATCGGTCAATTATTCAGGACTGCCCAGCAGCCCCTATTACAATCTCGCGCACAAATACGCGCCGAAAGGCGCAGGCGCCGTGTTCACCTTCAGCCTGAAGGGCGGATATGACGCCGGCGTCAAGCTGGTATCAAAACTTAAGCTGTTCTCGCATCTCGCCAACGTCGGCGACACCCGATCGCTTGTGATCCATCCGGCATCGACCACACATAGCCAGCTCGACGATGCATCCAAAACCAAGGCCGGCGCCGGACCTGACATCGTCCGTCTGTCGATCGGCATCGAGGACAAGGAAGATCTGATGGCCGACCTTGATCAGGCGATGAGCTAGAATACGGCGCCAACAACTGGATCGGTCATGCCCGGCTTTATGCCGGGCATCCACGTCTTAAGGCGTTGCCAGTTCAAAGACGTGGATGGCCGGAACAAGTCCGGCCATGACGAGAGCGCTGATCCCTGCCGCTGCTCGTGGCGGTCCTTATCGGCTAAATTGTCATCAGCGGCCGAGCCACCGGCGCGCAAAATCCGACGCCGCCGGTCCGGTTCAACCGCACAGCTCAGCCCTTGGCGGCTTCTCCCGCCTTGGCTTCGCGCGCGAGGCGGTTGTTACGCTGGTAGACGGAGTACGATGCCAGCGCGAACAGGATCACCAGCAACTGGATCGACAATGCCTCGACGCTCGGGTTCAGCCCGATCGTGCTGAGAAAATTTCCACCCTTGACATCGGTCACGGAGATCAACGCCTGCTCCTGGAATTCCTGCACGGCCTCACCGATGAACTTAATCCCCATCGCGAACAGGAGCACCAGCAACTGGATCGACAATGCCTCGACGCTCGGGTTCAGCCCGATCGTGCTGAGAAAATTTCCGCCCCTGACGTCGGTCACGGCGATCAACGCAT
>JAFEFK010000822.1 GCA_018240625.1 Pseudomonadota bacterium | reverse complement strand
TTCTGGTTTGCGGCCAGCGGTCGCTTGAGGTTTTCTGCGTAGGAATCTTTCTATCGTTTGTCGGACATTTTATCCTCGAAACCTACTCAAACTCCCTGATTGCACAAATCGCGGTCAGCGCCGCCGGCGTGGTACTGATGACATGCGTTGCGTTGTATCGCACATGGTCACGGTCGTTGGATAGCCGCAGTGACAGGTCAAAAAGCAGAGAGGAAACTAACGCTAGTAGCTCACGGGTGTGTACATACACGTCCCTCTCACACGGCGAATAACAATGTCGAGCAGCAGGGCGGCGGCCTGATGATCGTCCTCGACGTGAAATGAATTCCGCCTCACCCCAACAGGAAAACCAAATGTCGAAGATTTCAACAGCTACCACTGTAGTGATTGCAGCAATCATTTCATGCGGAGCGGCCCTTGCTCATCCGCAACTCGAGGCATCCGAGCCCGCCGCTGGTGCGACGACGTCGTCACCAAAGCAGATCAGAATTACTTTCAATGAAGCGGTGATCTCGAAATTTTCCGGCATTGAAATCAAGGACAAGGCGGGCCGGACGATCGCGACTGGGAAATCCCTGACGGATCCGGCCGACAAGAAGCGATTGGTAGTCCCGGTGGAGGAGGAATTGGCTTCCGGCGAGTACACGGTCGATTGGCACGCCGTTTCGAGCGATACCCACCGTGTCAAGGGGACCTATTCGTTCAGCGTGACCCGCTGATGATCGAGGTCGGACTCGTCACCGCGCGGTTTCTGCATTACGCCGCGACGACGATGCTTGCGGGGCTATCGTTGTTTCCGCTCTATGCGTATGCGGGAGCCGAGCCGGAAGTTTTCGGCCGGTGGCGGCAAAGATGGCTGTTATGGACTGCTCTTGCGGCGCTGGTGAGCGTTGTTTGCTGGTTCGCGTTCGCGGCTGCGAACATGAGTGGCGACATAGGTGATCTCACCGATATGGAAACCCTCAAGGCAGTCGCCCGCGACACCAGCTTCGGTATTCTCTGGATGCTGCGCATGCTTCTTGCGGTGCTCATTGTTGGCGTCGCGGCTTGGTGTTGCCGGTCGCGGCGAGAGGCGGTGCGAGATTGCAGTTCGATGATGTTGCTCCTCACAGGGCTGCTGCTCGCGTCCTTGGCCGGCACGGGCCATACACAGGTCGAGGAAGGATGGGCTGGCATTGTTCATGTGATATCCGATGCCATGCACCTTCTCGCCGCCGGCGCGTGGCTCGGCGGCCTCATTCCGTTGGTGCTGCTCCTGCATCGTTACTTCGGGACGGATCTGGGGGTGGGATCGAAGGACGTGGATCGAATTCTGATGCGGTTCTCCGGCATGGGATATATCGCGGTCGCCACGCTCATCGGATCGGGCCTCGTCAATAGCTGGTTCCTGGTCGGATCACCGTCGGGATTGCTGAGCACGCCATACGGCCAAATTCTTCTGGCAAAACTTGTCTTGTTTGGTGGAATGCTGGCGCTTGCGGTCGCGAACCGGTTCTGGCTCGTTCCGTCGATGAACAAGGCTCGAACGGACGCGGCCGATGAGTTGGCGCGATGGTCCGCAAGGCTGCGCAACCATGTGCTGGGAGAGCAGTTCCTGGGATGGATCATTCTCCTGGCGGTAAGCATCCTTGGCACGATGCAGCCGGCGGTCGGGCAGTGACGAGAAGGCGCACAATGAAGGGAAGCTGGCAATGAAAGCGATTGGCTCGGAAAGGAAGGACAGGATGTCACGTACATACGGCGCCGTTTCGCGGCGAAGCGCACTGGGAATTGTTGCGGTGGCGTTGATGTCTCCGCGTGTTTCGGCGGCGGCAGAGCCGCTCCTCATTCGTGTTCACAAGGACCCGAATTGTGGCTGCTGTTCGGGTTGGGTGGATCATCTCAAGGCAACGGGCTTTAGCGTTGCAGTCCAGGAAACCACCAACCTGCAAGATATCCGCAGGCGTCTCGGCGTTCCGGACGATCTGACCGCGTGCCATACGGCCGAAGCGGGCGGATATCTCATCGAAGGACACGTTCCCGCGCCAGCCATCGAGCGCCTGCTGAAGGAGCGCCCTGCCGCCACCGGCTTGGCCGTTCCGGGAATGCCAGTTGGATCGCCGGGCATGGAAGGCGGCACGCCTGAACGATACGCCGTCGTTCTTTTCGGGGTGGACGGTCGGCGGACCTATATGGAGTTCGTGGGAACGCGAGCGGTCGGCTGATATGAACCAACACCGGCAACGCTAGGGGCTGCCGAATCTGATTGGACGGGTGATCGTCACGCGTCGGCGGATTTTGCGTTGAATGGCGATCGCCGAATCATCGTTAGACTGGGCAGGACGGGTAGCATTGCGTTCATCGTATGCACCAGTCATCGCTGTCCTAGCTGCGAGCGATGTTTGTTGTAGGCAAGCGTCGCGATCGCGCGATCCGGCCGGTAAGATTTTCGAGCATGGTCATAACTGACTTGCGGGCGCGCAGCGCAGGCCGCTCGACAAAAAACCACGACGGAATCGCAACGCTTGCGGAGAGAACCAGAGAGGCCGACACGATTGCAAAGGTTCCAATGGCGGGCCATTCCAAAACGAGGGTTTGCGTGATGGGCCAGCCGAAGATGTAGATTCCGTACGAGAGGTCCATTTTGTTGGTTAGGCTCCGAAGCGGACCGATGGGCATTTTCGCGAGCCAGACTGCGCCATACCCCGTCGTGAGCGGCGAGACAATTCTCTCCCATCCTGTGCCCACCGCTATCCAAAGGGTAAGACTGAGCGCCAGGACGCCCATGATCGACAACGGAACCTTGTCACGAAAGACATAGAGGCTCACGCCGAACGAGAAGCATAACCAAAATCGGGCCGCCTGATCGATCGGTAGCGCATCATGTCCGGCTCGAAACAACAGGAAGCCGCCGGCGACCACCCAAGATGTGGCCAGCACATAGGTGAATTGACGCCTGCGCAAAAGACCGGCGAAACCAATCAACGCCAAGGCAAGGTAGCACGCCATCTCGTACTTCAAGGTCCAGATCGAGGCGTTCATGACCGACGGATGGGGGTTGGCTTCAAAAACGCCAGGCAGGCCCGTCGCTGCGGAGCTGAGCAAAAGCGTCTTCAGGCCGTATCGCCAGACCCGAGAATCCGCCAGGAATTGCGTCGGCGCGCAAATTGTGACGATGACGCCTAACAAGACCAGCAATACAACGCAGGCTGCTAGAGCCGGAAAAACGCGTAGCCAACGGGCGACAAGAAATTCTGGGATTGAAGATGAACGCGCCAGGCTGGCTGCGACTGTAAGCCCCGACAAGACAAAGAACACGTTAACGGCGTGATCGCCGAGATTGTAATAGGTGATCCCGGCAAGGATCTCGTCCCCCTTTTGCCCGGACTTCAGGAATATGGCATGCGAGATGACGACGGCGGCAGCTGCGAGCAAGCGCAGCATGTTGAAGTTGTTTTGCTTTGGATCAAGGATCTGGGAAAGATATATCTGACTCATCTCGAATGCCCCATCATACTTGATCCGTTGTCACGGTTTGAAACGCCGTATCTACGATGAGCCATTTTCCCGCAAGAATGGTGCAAGTTGAGTGGTCGAGAGCGAGTGATCGAGTCAGAGCGTAAAGTTAGTGTTAATGGCCTGGTGTAGGATTACTGCGGTCCTTAAGGTTAATTTCGGCGTCGAGTTGCTTAAGTCGTGCATATCGCCATTTACAACCGGCTTTTGCTAGACCCG
>JAFEFK010000821.1 GCA_018240625.1 Pseudomonadota bacterium | reverse complement strand
TTTTCGCTGACCTGAAAGCACGCAACCGCGTGCAGGCCATCAGCGAGGCCGAGCGTCGCAATCTGATCTGACGGGGTATTTCCGGCTTTAGCCTGAAAAGAAAAGATGAGTGGCTCGCCCTTGATACGCCCTGGTCGGCTCCCTCGATGTTTAGCAGCCGGAGAACACGACAGCGTACAATCGCTCGTGAGATGAGTTTGCCTTATAACTAAAGTCGCTTCGCCCGCAGCCCCTGGTCTCGACACGGAAGATGGTTACATGAGCGCAATCGGCTTTCAGCTTCCCGAAGACGTGGTTGCGGTGCGCGATGGGGTCATGCGGTTTGTCGAAGCCGAGGTTCTCCCGCGCCTGGAGCGCAACCACGCGTTGTTCAATGATCCGCGCCTCACCTATGCTGCCGACGGGCGTTATGCGCCGGAGGTGCGCGCGCTAATCCGCGAGGTGCGCATGGCGTCCGCCGCGGCAGGTTACTACGCGATGTGTGCGCCAGCCGCGATTGGCGGCGGCGGGCTCGGACATCTTGCCTATTACGTCGCCTGGGAGGCCGTCTACCGACGAATCGGCGGCCATTCGATCCTGACGCCCTGGGTGATCGCTCATTGGGCCTTTGGGCCGAGCGCAATGCTGACGCAAGCGACACCGGAGGCGCAGGCGCGCTGTCTCGACGCAATGATCACGGGACGCACCTCGATGTGTTTCGGACTGTCGGAACCAGGAGCGGGCTCGGACGCCAGCATGATAAAGACCCGCGCGGTGGGCGATGGAGACGGCTGGCGCATCACCGGACGGAAACTCTGGACCACGAACTCGCCCACCGCGGAATGGTGCATCGTGTTTGCCGTCACCGATCCGGGTAAGGCGCAGCGAAAAGCCGGCGGGATCAGCGGCTTTCTGGTGCCGACCGACACCGAGGGGTTTGAAGTTGAAAGCGTGGTGCGGCTCTTCGGTCATCCCGGCGGTCATGAAGGCGCGCTGGTGCTTGAGAACATCAGGGTTGAGCCGTGGCAACTCGTCGGCGCGCTCGACGACGGCTTCAAGCTCGCGCTCTATGGCGTTTCGCTCGGGCGGATCTACAATTCGGCACGTGCGGTTGGTCAGGGCCGCTGGGCGATCGAGAAGGCGCTCGGCTATGTAAAGCAGCGTGAGGCGTTCGGCGCCAAGATCGCCGAGTATCAGGGCGTCTCGTTCCCGCTCGCGCGCGCCGCCACTGAACTTCACGCCGCGCATCTGATGGGACTCAACGCCGCGATGCTGCTCGATAGTGGCGAGCGGGCCGTGAAGGAGTTGTCGATGGCGAAAGCCTACGCCGTACAGGTGGGCTATCGAGCCGTCGATCAAGCGATACAGGCCCACGGCGCCATGGGCCTTACCAACGAGGTCGGCCTCGTCCATGCCTTGCAGGATTTGCGAATCATCAACATTGCCGACGGCACCAACGAGATCCTGGCACGCACCATCGCGCAGCGGCTGCTGGCCGGCGATATCGAGTTGTAGCCGGCCAGACCAATGGGGACAAGGCCCGGCTCCCTTGCAAGAGGCCGATCCGTCGCTTACGGTCGGATCGTGATGATGTATCGTCCGAGGCTTGAGTCGTTCGCTGGCCGCCCATTGAAAGTAGTTTCAGCGCTTCGCAATGTTGCCCGAACAGCCTTGTTGGTCTATTACACGGCATTACTCATCTGGTGCAAGAGCTGGGCTTTGTACGGTGATGCCATTCGGGTTTGAGCGAGCAAGATTTGAAATCTTCATCGAGAATGAAGC
>JAFEFK010000820.1 GCA_018240625.1 Pseudomonadota bacterium | reverse complement strand
GCGTTCAGCGGGATCGAAGCCGGTCACGATGTGCTGAATATTTTCGGCGTGGCGCCCCTGATGGACGGCGACAAGATGCTTGCCACGGTCGATATCGGCGAACCCTTTGGCGCAACCTTCGTCAAAACCATGAAATCCCGCTTCGGCGTCGATGTCGCCATTTATCAAATCAGCGATGGCGCGGTGAAGACCCTTGCCTCGACAGCGGCGGAATCGCAGCCGTCGAAGGACCTCGTGCAGCGCGTCATGGGCGGCGCCACCGTCATTCAAACCGGAGAACAGGCCGGTCGCCCAATCGCGGCGACATTCGGTCCGATCAGGAGTTTTTCGGGCAACCCTATCGCCGTCATCGAGATCGTACGCGACGCCAGCGTCTATCAAAACCTCGCCCGCAGTTCGGCAATGTGGCTGGCGGGCGGCGCGCTCGCCGCGGTGTTGATCGCCGGTCTGATTGCCGCGTGGCTCGGACGCGGAATGGCGAAGCCGATCCTGGCATTGGAAGACGCGATGCGGCAGATGATCACGGGCCGTCATGACATCGACGTTCCCGGCGCCACGCGCAGCGACGAGATCGGATCGATGGCTCGCGCAGTCGATATCTTCAAGGAAAGCCTGATCGAGACCGACCGTCTGCGCGCAGCGCAAGAACAACAGCGCACAGCCACCGAGGGCGAGCGCCGCGCAACGCTGCACGCCCTCGCCTCAAATTTCGAGAGCGGCGTCGGCACCATCGTCGACGCCGTCAGCAGCGCCGCCACGGGATTGCGCACCACCGCCGAGTCGATGTCGGCAACCGCCGACGACGCGATCCGCCAGACCACAACCGTCGCAGCCGCGTCCGAGGAGGCCTCGCAGAACGCCGAAGCCGTTGCCGCGGCGGTCGAAGAACTCAATGCTTCGATCAACGAGATCGCCCAGCAAGTCAACGAGTCGGCGCGCGTCGCGGGGACCGCGGCTTCGCAGGCCAACGACACCAATGTTCAGGTTCAGAGTCTGGCAAGCGCCGCGCAGAAGATTGGCGACGTCGTCAAACTCATCAGCGAAATCGCCGAGCAGACCAACCTGCTGGCACTGAATGCCACCATCGAGGCGGCCCGTGCCGGCGAGGCCGGCCGCGGCTTTGCGGTCGTCGCCTCGGAAGTGAAGGCGCTCGCGAGCCAGACATCCAAAGCAACGGAAGAAATCTCCGCTCAGGTCGGAGCGATCCAGACGGCGACGCAAGCTTCGGTTACGGCTATTCAGGGCATCAACGGGACCATCACCAAGGTCAACGAAATTGCTAGCGCGATCGCCTCCGCTGTCGAGGAACAAGGCGCCGCGACGCGCGAAATCGCCCACAACGTCGCCGAATCCGCCCGCGGCACCGGTCAGGTGTCGCAGCACATCTCCGGCGTCAACGAAGCCGCGCATCAGACCGGAACGGCGGCGACGCTTGTCGTGGAGTCGGCCGCCGAACTGTCGCGCAACGGCGAGACCCTGCGCGCGCAGGTGGACGCGTTCCTGCGCGATGTGCGCGCGGCCTGATACTCGCTTCGCTAAAACAAAAGCGCAGGTGCAAACATCCGCGCTTTTTTTATCCCCGTTCACCCCCGCGCAAGCGGGGGTCCAGGGTCAAAACATTTGCTTCCGGACAGCAACGCTGGGTCCCCGCTCCGCGCGCGCAATTGCGCACTTAGGCGGGGACGAACGGTATTCCTTACTTGATGATGCGTGCGGCGCCTGCACCGGTCACAAGTGCGGTCTACCGCACTTGTGCAAATTTCAATCCGGTTGTCGCTAACGGGTTTGTGTCACGATCATTCGATGATCGATGCCACGACGCCTGCACCGACGGTGCGGCCGCCTTCGCGGATGGCGAAGCGCAGCTTCTCTTCCATCGCGATCGGCACGATCAGGTGCACTTCCATCGCGATGTTGTCGCCCGG
>JAFEFK010000081.1 GCA_018240625.1 Pseudomonadota bacterium | reverse complement strand
TTTAGTGGGTGCGCCATTTGCCAACTCGCATCTCGCGCGGTTGGCGGTGTGATCGCGGTTCGACTATGTTCATGCCGGGATGATCCCGGGTGAATGCCGTGACGGAGTGGCGCTTATGACTGATATTCATCGGGACAATCGTCTTCAGGGCAAGGTCGCCATCGTCACCGGTGCGGGTTCGCGCGCGGAGGGAATTGGCAACGGGCGCGCCACCGCGATCATTTTGGCGCGGCATGGTGCGCGCGTGATGTTGGTCGATATGGTTGCGGAATGGGCGCAACAGACCGCAACCATGATCGAGGCTGAGGGCGGGATGGCCGAGATCATTGTGGGCGACGTCGGTGATGCCGCCTCGTGCAAGACGATCGTTGCGCGGACCATCGATGCCTGGGACAGGCTCGATATACTCGTCAACAATGTCGGTATCACAGGTCCGCGCGGCAACGCGCTTGATGTCGACCTCGATGCCTGGGACCGCGCGATGCGCGTTAATGTCGCGTCGATGATGCTGACAGCGAAATACGCCATTCCGGAAATGATCAAGAGCGGCGGCGGCTCCATTATCAATCTCACGTCGGTCGCAGGCCTGCAGGGTGGGCATCCCAGTCTGCTGTACCCGACCTCCAAGGGTGCGGTTATCAGCCTGACGCGCGCGATGGCCGCGCATCATGGCCGTGACGGCATTCGCGTGAACTGCATTGCGCCGGGCACGGTCTATACACCGATGGTCGCCTCGCGCGGCATGACGCCGGAGATGCGCAAGGCCCGCAGCGAACGCACGCTGCTGGGGACCGAAGGCACCGGCTGGGATATCGGCTACGGCGCGCTGTTTCTCGCCAGCGACGAGGCCCGCTGGATCACCGGCATTACATTGCCGATCGACGGTGGTGCAACGGCGGGCAGTCAGGCATCGCCGGTGCCGCCGAGTGAGCCCGCACGCACCTAATGGTCCGATTCCAACATTCGCATCCCGTTTCAGCGAGATTTCTTGCGAAAGGTAGAATCGAGGGCGGCGGCGCTTTCATCGTTTCGGGCCCGTTCGCGATATGCATTTGCGGGCGGCAATGACTCCGGTTGGTCCAAGCTTGGCGCCCGAAACTTCCTTGATCTGCCCGGCCGGGCACGTTCCATCGTCAACCAGGACACGTTCGCCCAATCGTAGATTGGTGATGTCGGCTTCTCGCGACACCTGCGTCGCATCCGCTGGCGCTGCGAACAGCAGCCCGGCCACGCTCAGGGACATGCAGAGGAGGGTGGTGCGAAACATCATGGCATTTTCCGGTGTGACGATGGTCTACTTGCTGTCGATCTTGAGGCCGCTGGGGCCGACATTGATATGGACGCCCTTGGGCTCCTTCTTGGCCTCATAGAGATTGTATCCCAGGACGGCCGCCACGACGATCAGCGCGCCGATAATCAGGAACAACACGTTGCGATTGCCGGGCATACAGCCTCCAGAATGGCGGGGTTGCATTCGGACTGTAGTGGCGCGCCCGCGATTCTCAAAGCAGGCTGCAATGTCTCCAAAAGTATGGTT
>JAFEFK010000819.1 GCA_018240625.1 Pseudomonadota bacterium | reverse complement strand
GATTCGTCATGAAGTTCTGAGCATTATACGGAATCTTCGTAAGAAGTCCGGCGAACTGAAATAGTTCGCAGAAGCCGCCACTGATAAGCATCGAACAGTCGGACAGGAACATGCCAAGCCAACTTCAGGGATTTTCTACTTTGAAGGCGGCGATGCCGTGGTTGCAACGTCTGGTGGCGCTTCTTTTTGTGGTCGCTGTGTGGCAGTTCGTCGTTAACCTGCAGGTCATTCCAGATCGCTATTTGCCTCCGCCCTCCGGCGTCGTTTTCGCCTTTGCGCAAATGGTTCTTTCCGGCGAACTGGTTGACGCCGAACTGCTGACACTGGGAAGAGCCTTTCTTGCCCTGATTGCTTCTGTCTCGTTGGCAATGCTTCTCGCAGGACTTGGGGTTATCTTCAAACCAGTTCGTGAGGCGATGCGCGGGATAGCAGAACTGCTGCGTCCCATCCCACCCGCCGCAGTCGTGCCGCTTGCTGTATTCGTGCTCGGCACCAATCTGAAGCTCTATCTGTTTGTGGCGTGCCTGGTGGCGGTGTGGCCGACCTATTTGAGCGCCGTAAGCGCGTTCGAGGGTGTATCCGACGTATTACGACAAACCGGACGTTCCTTCGGCTGCAGCCGCCTGTCTCTGTTGCTGTTCGTCATGCTGCCACAAGCCCTTCCGGAAATATTTGTCGGCATACGACTCTCAGCGGCAATTAGCCTTATTGCCATTGTGGTGACTGAGATGCTCGCGGGCCAGAGCGGGCTTGGAAACCTAATCTTCCGAATGGCCTTCGCGATCCGCGTGCCCGAAGTCTATGCGATCACGCTACTTTGCGGGATCAACGGCATTCTCTTTAGTCAATTGATTCTGTTGCTGCGACACATGGCGTCGGGTTGGCACCTGAAGTTTTTGGTGGAGTCGGCGGCGTGAGCAATCCTCTCCGTTTCGTCAACCAGTACGCCGTCGGCACTCTCATCGTGCTTGCGATCCTGATGCAACTCGCATCGTGGCGCTATCAGTCGCCGATGTTCCCGGGACCCTACGAAATAGTTCATGCGATAGCCGCCAACTTCGCTACAATCTACTCCGAAATGTGGACGACTATCCGCCGCTCGATGATTGCTTTCCTGATCGCTACAACGATGGTCCCATTTGGAATCTTGATCGGCCGCGTGAAGCCGGTCAGGATACTCGTCGACCCGGTCTTGGAATTCCTGACGGCAATTCCACCTGCGGCTGTGATTCCCCTAGTCATGCTGTTCGCAGGGCTCGGTGATCAGGCCAAGATCGTGGTGATCCTCTATGCCATCAGCCCGCTCATTCTCGTGAACGCGATCGAAGGAGCGCGCAATACGGCTCCGATGCTGACGCGCGTTGCCCGCTCGTTCCGCCTGTCCGCCATTGAGCGGATGATCTTCGTCGATCTGCCCAGCGCCCTGCCGGCAATCTTTGTAGGCCTTCGTCTTGCGATCTCGACCTCGGTTCTCGTCAGCGTCACGTCAGAAATGCTGCTTGCCACCGACGGCATCGGAACGCTAATCCAACGCAGCCAGGAAAGTTTCGATATTCCCGTCGGAGTTGCATGTCTTGCCGCCATTTCCCTCACGGGAATTGCGCTTAACTTCATC
>JAFEFK010000818.1 GCA_018240625.1 Pseudomonadota bacterium | reverse complement strand
GATGATATCGGAAACATTCTGTTTCTCCCTGCCTTCTTGTTTGTCGTTTGCCCTTCTGGGGTCTTTATTAGACACGGCGGGAACCCGCTCTTCAAGCATAAGAAAAACCCCGCGGGCGAACCCGCGGGGTTTTGATGATGAAGCCTAAAGGGTAGTGAACTTAGTTCGAAACGTCGCCGCTGAAGACGGGGCCGAACAGGTCCCACTTCTCGCCCTTGAAGCGCTGCATCTGCAACTGGGCAATCGGAGCGAAATCCGTGGCCGACGTGTTGATCTTCACACCTGGCAGCAGGGTATCGGGTTCGAAGTCCTTCAGGCTCGCGGCCTGCTTCATGACATTGGCGCGCGTCAGGTCATCGCCGCACATCTGAAGCGTCTTCACGAGCGTCTGCGCGACGCCGTAACCGTAGACAAGGCTGCCGTCGGTCTTGTTGGCGCCGGGCATATACTTGTCGAGGAAAGCAACCCACTTCTTCATGCCGGGATCGTTGTCCCACTGCGGATCTGCGCCGTCCTTGGCATAGGCCGCCGACAGTACGCCCTGGGAATTATCAAACCCTGCGGGTTTCATGACGCTGCCGACCGAGGCGCTGACGTTCGTCATGATCTGCAGCGGCTTCCACTCGATCTCGGCCGTCTTTTTGACGGTCTGCGCGCCGAACTTGGGCGTCGCGTAGATCATCAGCACATCGGCGCCGGTCGCCTTCAGCTTGACGATATGGCTGTCGATCGTCGGCTCCGAGACTTCGTAGCTTTCCTGCGCGATCACCATGGTCTTGGCCTTGTCGCCGAGACCGTCGAGGGTGCCTTTCAGATAGTCCTTACCGAAATCGTCGTTCTGATACAAAATCGCGATCTTGGCGTCCGGCTTCTCCTTAAGCAGATACTGCGCATAAATCCGGGCTTCGCTCTGGTAGCTGGGCTGCCAGCCGATGGTCCAGGGGAAGTCCTTGGCGTCGTTCCATTTGGTCGCGCCGGTTGCTACGAAGAGCTGCGGGATCTTCTTGGAATTAAGATACTTCTGAATCGCGGTATTCGACGGAGTGCCGAGGGGATTGAAAACAACCAGAACCTCATCGCTTTCGACGAGCTTGCGCACCTGCTCGACAGCCTTGGGCGGGCTGTAGGCGTCGTCATAGGTAATGAACTTGATCTTCCGGCCGTTGATGCCGCCCTGATCGTTGATCATCTTGAAGTAGGCTTCTTCGGTCTTGCCGATAATGCCATAGGCGGAAGCCGGCCCGCTGTACGGCATGATATTGCCGATCTTGATCTCCGTGTCGGAGGCGCCGGTGTCGTATTTCTTTTGGGCAAAGGCGCTGCCGCTCATGGCAGCGAAAGCGACGACCGCTGTCGAGAACGCAGCGATTCTTAGTTGTTGTCTTGCAGACATCGTATTTTCTCAGCTCCTTTTGAGTTTTCCAATCCAATGCTGGCTGACCAGCGCGACTTGCCTTGCACCGTGCGGGACAAGGAAAATGACAACGAACAGAAGGACGCCGAATACGGCGCCGGACAGGCCCTTCGAGATCGATTCGGCGATGTTCGGAACGAACACGATAAAGGCCGCGCCCACGATCGATCCAGGCAACCAGCCGACGCCGCCGACCACCATGCCGAGGAACAACGCAATCGCGAGCTGGATCGTGTAACTGTCCGGCGCGACGAATTGGACCGCGATGGCGCCAAGACCGCCGGCGACGCCGGTGATGCCGGCGCTAACGCCGAATGCCAGCGTCTTGTACAGCGAGATGTTGATGCCCATCGCCGACGCCGCGATTTCGTTGTCGCGAATCGCCATCATGGCTCGTCCGGAGCGTGACCTGAGCAGATTGATCGAGGCGACATAGATCGCAATCGAGATAACCAGCGTGAAATAATACAGCCACATATCCTGCCCCATGGGCAGCCCGAACGGCGCGTCCGGCTTTGTGACGACAAGCCCCTGAACGCCTCCGGTCCAGTGCTCGAACGCTCCAAGCTTCAGGAACTGAGGCATCGCGGTCGCCAGCGCAAACGTCGCCAGCGCCAGGTAAACGCCGCTCAGTCGCAACGCGGGGAGCCCGAACAGGAAGCCGAACGCGAAGCAGACGATGCCGGAAATCGGCAGCGTCAGCGCGTAGTTCATATTGGCGTGTTCCATCAGGATCGCCGAGATGTAGGCGCCGAGTGCATAGAACGCGCTCTGGCCCAGCGAGAACTGGCCGCTGCCGCCTGTCAGGATGTTGAGCGCCAAAACAGCGATGCCGTAGATCAGAACTGTCGTCATCTGGAAGATGATGAAGTTCTTCACAAACAGCGGAACGACGAGCAGCAGCAACAGCACGACGATCGACGTTCCTGCCCCGAGCGTCATTGCGCGCTTGGGGACGGCGTCGATAGCGGGAGCGTCGGTGGCGGTTTCCTGGATTGCGCTCATGATCAGACTCGCTTGATGACGGTGTGGCCAAACAGGCCTGAGGGTTTGACGACGAGAACGATAACGATCAACGCCAGCGCGATGGGCAGCTTCAATTCATTGCCGGCGCCGGGAATGTAGGTTCCGACCAGATTCTCGAAGATGCCGACAAGAAAGCCGCCGATGACGGCGCCGAGCGGGGAGGAGAGCCCGCCGAGCACGGCAGCGGCGAAGCCGTAGATCAGCACGCCGCCCATCATGTTCGGCTCCAGGAACACCACGGGGGCGATCAGCATACCGGCGATGGAGCCGATGGCGGCAGCCATGCCCCAGCCGAGTGCGATCATCCAGCTGGTATTGATGCCGACCAGCCGTGCCGATTCAGGCAGCGTCGCGGCGGCGCGCATCGCAAGACCAATCCGGGTAAAACGGAAGAAGAAGAACAGCAGCGCCAGCAGTAGTAACGTCACGCCGATCATGCCGGCCTGATGGGTTGAGATGAGCTGACTGCCGAGGAACGGCGCCGATCCGAACGGTGTCGGAAACTGCTTGATGGTGAAATCCCAGATCAGCCCGGCGACGCTGTTGACGATGGCGAACAGTGCGATGAAGCCCGCGACGTTGGTCAGGATCGGCGCCTTGGCCAGCGGCTTGAACAGCAGCCGCTCGATCACGATGCCGCCCACGAACGAAAGGACCAGCGTGATCACGAAGGCGGCCCAATAGGGCACGCCCCACTGCATCATCTGCCAGGCCATGAAGGTGGAGAACATGGCCATTTCGCCCTGGGCGAAGTTCAGGTGATCGATCGCCTGGTAGATCATCACCACGGCCAGCGCCATGCAGGCATAGATGGCGCCGGTGGCGATGCCGGCCAGGACTTGGTTGGTAAACAGTTCCATGACCGTCTCCTCAATATCCCAGATAGGATTTACGGACGTCTTCGTTGTTCGCGATGTCCTTGGCGCTGCCGGACATCACGATTCGCCCGGTTTCGATCACGTAGGCGGTATCGGCAAGTTCAAGCGCGAGTTGCGCGTTCTGCTCGACCACCAGGATGGTGACCTTGTCGTCGCGGTTGATCTTGCCGAGAATCTTGAACAGGTCGCGCACGATCAACGGCGCGAGACCGAACGATGGTTCGTCGAGCAGCATCAGCCTGGGACGCAGCATCAGCGCGCGGGCGACCGCGAGCATCTGCTGTTCGCCGCCCGAGAGCGTTCCCGCCTGCTGGGTGTGGCGCTGCTTGAGGACCGGGAAGTGATCGTACATGCGCTCGATGTCGCTGACGATGCTGGCCTTGTCGGATCGCGAGATCGCGCCGAGTTGCAGATTTTCCTCGACCGTCATGGTGGTGAAGGTGCCGCGTCCCTGCGGGACGTGCGCGATTCCGAGGCGGACGATGTTCTCGGTCGACTTGCCGCTGAGCGACTTGCCTTCGAACGCAATCGTGCCGGTCGAGCGCACCATGTTGCAGATCGCGCGCAGCGTGGTGGTCTTGCCGGCGCCGTTGGCGCCGAGCAGCGTCGTCATGCTGCCTTCGCTGAGATGAAATTCGAGACCATGCAACGCCTGCACCTGACCGTAGTAGGCCCGAAGGTCCTTGATATCGAGCATCGCGGTCATTGATCTTTGCTCCCCAGATAGGCCTTGATGACATCCGGGTCGGACTGAACCTGTGATGGTGTGCCTTCCGCGAGTTTCTTGCCGAAATTGAGCGCGACCACATGGTCGGCGATCGACATCACGAGCCCCATGTGATGTTCGACAAGCAGCACGGTCATGCCGCGATCGTCGCGGATGCGGCGGATCAGGTCGCCGAGCACATAGACCTCTTCATGATTGAGGCCGCCGGCGGGTTCGTCGAGCAGCAGGATCTTCGGATCTGCGGCCAGCGCACGCGCCAGCTCAACGCGTTTCTGAGTGCCGAACGGCAATCCGGCGACGATGGTGTGCGCGACGTCGCGCAAATCCAGGTATCCGAGGATATCATGGACCTTCTCGTTCAGCGCAGCTTCGCCACGGCGAACCCAGCCGAGCTTCAGGGAGTCGCTGACGATATCGCTGTTGGTCCGCGAATGCGTTCCGACCCGGACGTTGTCGATCACGGAAAGATTGGGAAACAGCGCGACGTTTTGAAACGTGCGGCCGATGCCGATTTCCGCAATGCGGTGCGGCGGCCGGCTCAGAATGCTGACGCCCTCCATTAGGATGTCGCCCTTGCTCGGCTGATAGAGCCGGCTCAGGCAATTGAACAGCGTGGTCTTGCCGGCGCCGTTCGGTCCGATCAGGCCGAGGATCTGTCCTTGCTTCATGTCAAAGGACACGCCGTTCAGCGCGACGATACCGCCGAACACGACGCTGACGTCGCGTACGGCGAGCAGGGGATCACGCCCCTGTGCGAGCTGAGCCTGCGTCATGAGCAGCCGCCCGCGTGACGGGCGATGCTGCAGCGACGGACAAACGTCTTTCGACGCAGTCCGGAAATATTATCGGATCCCCTCGACCACACGCGCAACTCTCCCTCCTGCTCTCAACTTTCTGTTTTCTTGTTTTTGTGATTGCGGCGCCGCGCCACCCAGCGCTGCCTCGATGTTCCTTACCATCGCCACGAGGCGAGGTCCAATATCGGTGCGCAAACGATCTTCCGTGAAGCGGAAAGCGGGCGCGCCGCAATTCATGGCGTAGGGGCCTGTTCCGTCGCTCAGCTTCAGCGCCACGCCGGCGGCATGAATGTCATCGTGCCATTCGCCGGCCGACATCGTAAATCCGTACTTCGCCACCGTTTCGCCGGAGCGCTCGAGTCCATCGCGCAATTTCGGCCAGCGATGTCCGTAATGTTCGCGCATCTCGCGCAACATTTCGGCGCGTTCGTCCGGGGAGAGCGCCCAGAAATACGCGCGCCCCATTGCCGTGGTCGCGATCGGCACGCGCGAGCCGACATCGAGCTGCACGCCCACGGTCAATTCGCTGCGGCTCTGTCCGAAATAAATCATGCTGAGCCGGTCACGCGCGCCGATCGCGCAGGCGCCGCCGGTCTGCCGCATCAATTCATTGCGATAAGGCTCGGAAATATGTCGAATGCCCATGTTGGCGAGCGCAACATATCCGAGCGCCATGGCGGAAGGCGCAAGCTGATACTTGTCGAACTTCGGAACCTGCATCAGGTAACCGAGCTTGGTCAGCGTGTGCGTCAGCCGCGAGACCGTCGGTTTCGGCAGCTTGGTCCGGGCCGCGATTTCCTGATTGCCAAGAAGACCGTCATTGGGGTGAAATGCGCGCAGCACATCGAGGCCGCGCGAGAGCGCGACGAC
Organism: Pseudomonadota bacterium; assembly: GCA_018240625.1. Lineage (GTDB taxonomy): Bacteria > Pseudomonadota > Alphaproteobacteria > Rhizobiales > Xanthobacteraceae > Nitrobacter. Next base: position 10,244 of record JAFEFK010000818.1, on the reverse strand, counting down.
AAAGCTGCGATCGGTCGCGGCTTTTCTGGCTGGACGTTTCATTCCCTGCGGCGGTCGTTGTGTCGATGTGTTTTCGTTGACAACGGACGTGCTTCAAAATAACCCTCCGTGTCAAGATGTGGAATTAAATTCCGCTGTGCGAAATTGGTCTAATGCGCGAGAATTTGAGGGAGAATGCCGTGAGTGAAGTGGTGAAACTTGAGCGTCATGACGAGATTGCCATCGTTACGGTCGACAGTCCTCCGGTCAACGCGCTGAGCGCGGCAGTTCGTCGCGGCATCCACGAATGTGTGAAAAACGCAATTGCCGATCCCGCGGTGAAGGCCATCGTGCTGACCTGCGCCGGCCGCACGTTCATCGCCGGTGCCGACATCACTGAATTCGGCAAGCCGCCGCAGCCTCCCGGCCTTGCCGAGGTGATTTCCGAGCTTGAGAATTCGCCCAAGCCCACGATTGCGGCGATCCACGGTACCGCGCTCGGCGGCGGTCTCGAGGTCGCGCTGGGGTGCCACTTCCGCGTTGCGGTAAAGGAAGCGAAGCTCGGCCTGCCCGAAGTGAAACTCGGCCTGTTGCCCGGCGCCGGCGGCACCCAGCGCTTGCCACGCGCCGTTGGACCTGAACTCGCGGTCAAGATGATCGTCGGCGGCGATCCGATCAGCGCCAGCGAAGCCTTGAAGCAGGGTCTGATCGAGGAAATCGTCGAAGATCGCGTGCAAGGCGGCATTGCGTTTGCGAAAAAGGTGCTGGCGGAGAAGCGTCTGCTGCGCAAGCTGCGCGACGACGACAGCAAGCTCAAGGCGGCGAAGGCCGACCGTTCGATCTTCACCAACGCCGTGCAGGCCATGACCAAGAAGGCGCGCGGCCTTGAAGCGCCGTTTGCGGCTGCGGACGCGGTCGGGGCCGCGATCGATCTGCCGTTCGACGAAGGCTTGAAGAAGGAACGCGAAGGTTTTCTCAAGCTGATGAACGGCGATCAGTCGAAGGCGCAGCGTTACGCGTTCTTCTCGGAACGCGAGGCCGCCAAAATTGCTGGCGTGCCCGAAGGCACCAAGCCGCGCAACGTCGCGCGCGTCGCCATTATCGGCGCGGGGACCATGGGCGGCGGTATCGCGATGTCCTTTGCCAACGCGGGCATCCCCGTCACGCTCATCGAGACCGGTGAGGAACAGCTCAAGCGCGGTATGGGCGTGATGCAGAAGAATTACGAGGCGACGGCCGCGCGTGGCGGCATCCCCGCCGATGCACCGGCCAAGCGCATGGGCTTGATCACTGGCGTGGTTGGCCTGGAGAACGTCAAAGACGCCGACCTCGTGATCGAAGCCGTGTTTGAGACCATGGCGATCAAGAAGGAAGTCTTCACGGCGCTCGACAAATACGCCAAGCCGGGCGCGGTGCTCGCCTCCAACACCTCCTATCTCAACATCGATGAGATCGCGAAATCGACCGGCCGTCCGCAGGACGTTCTCGGCATGCACTTCTTTTCGCCGGCCAACGTCATGAAGCTGTGCGAGATCGTCCGTGCCGACAAGACTGCGCCCGATGCGTTAACCACCGCCGTCGCGATTGCGCGAAAAATTGCCAAGGTGCCCGCTGTCGTCGGCGTCTGCGACGGCTTCGTCGGTAACCGCATGCTGGCGCAGCGCGGCAAGCAGGCCGAAAAACTGCTGTTCGAGGGCGCGTTGCCGCAGCAGGTCGATGCGGTCGTGACCAAATTCGGCATGCCGATGGGCCCGTTTGCGATGGGCGATCTCGCCGGCCTCGATATCGGCTGGCGCTCGCGTAAGGATCGCGGCATCAAGTCCGAAATCGCAGATGCGCTGTGCGAGGCCGGCCGCTTCGGCCAGAAGACCGGCAAGGGCTACTACAAATATGAAGCGGGTTCGCGCGCGCCGATGCCCGATCCCGAAGTCGAGAAACTGATCGACGAAACCTTGCAGCGTCTCGGCCGCAAGAAGCGCGTCGTCAGCGACGACGAAATTCTCGAACGCATGATGTATCCGATGATCAACGAGGGCGCGCGCATCCTTGAAGAGAAGATCGCGGCGCGTCCCAGCGACATTGATGTGATCTGGCTCTACGGCTACGGCTGGCCGATCTATCGCGGCGGCCCGATGTTCTATGCCGACCAGGTCGGGCTGAAGCATATCGCCGACCGGCTGTCGTTCTACGCTAAGGAAACCAACGATCCCTCGCTGGAGCCTGCGCCGTTGCTCAAGCGCCTCGCCGCCGAGGGCAAGACGTTTGCCTCGCTCGCAGCAGCCAACAAGGCGGCGTGAGCGGTGAGAAGCGGGTGTAGCCACGTGTGCGGAATCACCTCTCCCCACCGGGGGGAGGTCGCGCCGAAGGCGCGGGTGAGGGGGCTCTATTCTCCAGATTATGCGCCGTACACCCTCACCCCGACCCTCTCCCCATGGGAGAGGGGGCGAGCCGCTGCCGTGGCAGTCGCATCGAACTTCATGCGAGCAAGCGATCGATGACCCATCCCGGCGAGCAGTTTTACCCGGAAGGCGTGCACTGGGACGATCCGATCCCGCGCGGCACGCTGCCCGATCTGCTGTCGACGGCGGCCGCTGCCTACGGCGCGCGGCCGGCGTTGGAATTCCGCGACCGTCCGATCAGCTACGATGAACTGGAAGGAATGGCCGAGGTCGCGGCATCGGCCTTTTTGCACGCTGGATACGGTAAGGGCGCCACCATCGCGTTGTTCCTCGGCAACTCGCCCGATCATCCCGTGAATTTCTTTGGTGCGCTGAAAGCCGGCGCGCGGCTAGTGCATCTGAGCCCGCTCGACGGCGAGATCGCGCTGTCGCACAAGCTCAGCGATTCCGGCGCGCGCATTCTCATCACCAGCAACCTGTCGGCGCTGTTACCGATGGCGCTGAAGTTTCTCGCCAAGGGGCTGTTGGATCGCCTGATCGTCTGCGAGGACGACACCTGGGGCGCAATTGGAACGCCGCAGACCGTGCTGCCGGATGATCCCAGAGTCACCACCTTCAAGGCGTTCGCGGATGGCGCGCCGAAGCCAGCGCAGTGGCCCGCCATCGATGTCGAGGATGTTGCTCTGCTGCAATACACCGGCGGCACGACTGGTTTGCCGAAAGGTGCGATGCTGAGCCACAGCAATCTCACTTCCGCGGTGTCGATCTACGATATCTGGGGTGCGCCTGGGCGCGCTGAACGCGACGCAATTGAGCGTGTGATTTGCGTGCTGCCGCTGTTTCATATCTACGCGCTGACCGTGGTGCTGCTCTCCTGCATCCGGCATGGCGATCTGATCTCGCTGCATCAGCGCTTCGACGTCGAGGCCGTGATGCGCGACATCGAGGTCAAGCGCGCCACGGCATTTCCCGGCGTGCCCACCATGTGGATCGCAATCGCGGGCTTGCCCGATCTCGACAAGCGCGATCTGTCGTCGCTGGTGAGCTGCGGGTCCGGCGGCGCGCCGCTGCCGGTCGAGGTCGCGCGCATCCTCGAACAGAGGGTCGGCATGAAGCTGAAGAGCGGCTGGGGCATGACCGAAACGTGCTCGCCGGGCACCGCGCATCCGAAGGAAGGGCCGGACAAGCCCGGTTCGATCGGATTGATGCTGCCGGGCATCGAGATGGATGTGGTGTCGCTGGAGGATTCCACGAAAGTTTTGCCGGTGGGTGAGGTCGGCGAGATCCGGATTCGCGGCCCGAACGTCACCAAAGGCTACTGGAACAGGCCGAAGGAAACCGCGGAAGCCTTCGTCGGCGACCGTTTTCTCACCGGCGACATCGGCTACGTCGATACCGACGGATATTTCTATCTTGTCGACCGCAAGAAGGACATGATCATATCCGGCGGGTTCAACGTCTATCCGCAGATGATCGAGCAGGCGATCTACACCCACCCCGCCGTGCAGGAAGTGATCGTGATCGGCATTCCCGACGACTACCGCGGCGAGGCGGCGAAAGCTTTCGTCAAGCTGCGCGTGAATGCCGCGCCGTTCACCCTTGAGGAGTTGCGCGTGTTCCTGACCGGCAAGCTCGGCAAGCACGAATTGCCGGCAGCGCTCGATTTTGTCGATGAACTTCCGCGCACCTCGGTCGGCAAATTGTCGCGCCACGAATTGCGCATGCAGCAACCGAAATCAGATACGTCGCAACCCGAACAGAAAATCGCAACAGGAGGTCGCTGATGACCGAAGCCGTTATTGTTTCCACCGCCCGCACGCCGATCGGCAAGGCCTATCGCGGCGCTCTCAATGCCACCGAAGGCGCGACCCTGCTCGGCCATGCCATCGAGCACGCTGTCAAGCGCGCCAATGTCGATCCGAAGGAGATCGAGGACGTGGTGATGGGTGCGGCCATGCAGCAGGGTTCGACCGGCGGCAATATCGCCCGCAAGGCGCTGCTGCGCGCCGGACTCCCCGTCACGGTGGGCGGCACCACGATCGACCGCCAGTGCGCGTCGGGCCTGCAGGCCATGGCGCTCGCGGCGCGCTCGGTGCTGTTCGACGGCGTCGAGATCGCGGTCGGCGGCGGCGGCGAATCGATCAGCCTGGTGCAGAACGAGCACGCCAACACCTTCCACGCCCAGGATCCCGCGCTGCTCAAGATCAAGGGCGAGGTCTACATGCCCATGATCGACACCGCCGAAGTGGTGGCGAAGCGCTACGGCATCTCCCGCGAGCGTCAGGATGAATACGGCCTCGAGAGCCAGCGCCGCACCGCGGCCGCGCAGCAGGGCGGCAAGTTCAAGGACGAACTGGCGCCGATCACGACCAAGATGGCGGTCGTGAACAAGGAGACCAAGGAAGTCTCGATGAAGGACGTCACGCTGTCGCAGGATGAAGGTCCGCGTCCGGACACCACCGCTGAGGGTCTTGCTTCGCTGAAGCCGGTGCGTGAAGGCGGCAGCATCACCGCGGGCAACGCCAGTCAGTTGTCGGATGGCGCCAGCGCCACCGTCATCATGAGCGACAAGGAAGCCGCCAAGCGCGGCCTCAAGCCGCTCGGCATCTTCCGTGGCTTCGTCGCCGCCGGCTGCGAGCCGGATGAGATGGGCATCGGCCCGGTGTTCGCGGTGCCGCGCCTGCTCAAGCGTCACGGTCTCAAGGTCGACGACATCGATCTCTGGGAGCTGAACGAGGCCTTCGCGGTGCAGGTGCTGTATTGCCGCGACAAGCTCGGCATCGACCCGGAGAAGCTCAACGTCGACGGCGGCGCGATTTCGGTCGGCCACCCCTACGGCATGTCGGGCGCGCGCCTCGCCGGTCACGCCCTGATCGAGGGGCGCCGCCGCAAGGCGAAGTACGCCGTCGTCACCATGTGCGTCGGCGGCGGCATGGGTGCCGCCGGCCTGCTCGAGATCGTGCAGTAAGTTTGTCTCCCTCCCCCTCAAAGGGGGAGGGTCGGGGAGTGGGTCTCTCCTCGGAGTGACCCCCACCCGGCTTGCTCGAGCGCAAGTGCGCGGCCGAGCGCGCCGACCTCCCCCTTTCAGGGGGAGGTGAACCAGCATACTCAGGGAGCATCCAATGGATCTCAATTTCACTAGGGAAGAAATCGCGTTTCGCGACGAAGTCCGTCAGTTCTTCAAGGACAACGTGCCGCCTGCGACGCGGCAGAAATTGCAGGAGGGACGCCACCTCTCCAAGGACGAGATGGTGACGTGGTGGCGCATCCTGAACAAGAAGGGCTGGGGCGTCTCGCACTGGCCCAAGGAATACGGCGGCACCGGCTGGACCTCCGTGCAGCATTTCATCTTCAACGAGGAATTGCAGATGGCGCCGGCGCCGCAGCCGCTTGCCTTCGGCGTCAGCATGGTCGGCCCTGTCATCTACACCTTCGGCAACGAGGAGCAGAAAAAGAAATATCTGCCGCGTATCGCCACCGTCGAAGACTGGTGGTGCCAGGGCTTCTCGGAGCCCGGCTCCGGCTCCGACCTCGCCTCGCTCAAGACCAAGGCCGAGCGCAAGGGCGACAAGTGGATCGTCAACGGCCAGAAGACCTGGACCACGCTGGCGCAGCACGCCGACATGATCTTCTGCCTCTGCCGCACCGATCCCACGGCGAAGAAGCAGTCCGGCATTTCCTTCATCCTCATCGACATGAAGTCGAAGGGTATCACGGTGCGTCCGATCCAGACCATCGACGGTGGCCATGAGGTCAACGAAGTATTCTTCGACGACGTTGAAGTGCCGCTTGAAAATCTGGTCGGTGAAGAGAACAAGGGCTGGGACTACGCAAAGTTTCTGCTCGGCAACGAGCGCACCGGAATTGCACGCGTCGGCGTTTCCAAGGAGCGCATCCGCCGCATCAAGGAACTGGCCGGCAAGATCGAGTCCGGCGGCAAGCCGGTATTGCAGGGCCAGAAGTTCCGCGAAAAACTCGCTGCGGTCGAGATCGAGCTGAAGGCGCTGGAACTGACGCAGCTTCGCGTGGTCGCCGACGAGGGCAAGCACGGCAAGGGCAAGCCCAATCCGGCATCGTCGGTGCTCAAGATCAAGGGCTCGGAAATCCAGCAGGCGACCACCGAGTTGCTGATGGAAGTCATCGGCCCGTTTGCCGCGCCCTACGACGAGCATGGCGACGAAGGCAGCAACGAGAGCATGGACTGGACCGCGCAAATCGCGCCGAGCTATTTCAACAATCGCAAGGTGTCGATCTACGGCGGCTCTAATGAGATCCAGCGCAACATCATCACCAAGGCGGTGCTGGGACTCTGATGAATCTCCCTCGCCCCGCTCTTGCGGGGAGAGGGTTGGGGTGAGGGGCCTTGGCGATCCGTAAATGTTACGGCTGGTCAATTTCAGTGCCTCGCCCCTCACCCGAAATTCGCGCTACGCTCCAATTTCGACCTCTCCCCGTAAAGAACGGGGAGAGGTGAAGTAGCCAGCGCCAGAGTAGTCATGAGGACAAAAAAATGGATTTCGATTTGACCGAGGAGCAGCGGCTTCTCAAGGAAAGCGTCGACGGCCTGCTGGAGAATTCCTACGACTTCGACAGCCGCAAGAAGTACGCCAAGGAAAATGGCGGCTGGAGCAAGACGGTGTGGAGCAAGCTGGCGGAGCAGGGGCTGCTCGGCCTGCCATTCTCTGAGGAAGACGGCGGTTTCGGCGCCGGTGCGGTCGAAACCATGATCGTGATGGAAGCACTCGGCCGCGCGCTGGTGCTCGAGCCGTATCTGGCGACCGTGGTGCTCTGCGGCGGGTTTCTGCGCCGCGGCGGTTCTGCCGCGCAGAAGGCCGCCCACATTCCCGGCATTATCGACGGCAGCAAGACTTTTGCGTTCGCGCAACTCGAGAAGAATTCGCGCTACGATCTCGCCGATGTCGCCACCACCGCCAAGAAGAAGGGCGATGGCTGGATCATCGACGGTGAAAAGTTTGTCGTGCTCAACGGCGAGACCGCAGACACCTTTATCGTGACGGCGCGCACCAAGGGCGGCCAGCGCGACCGCAATGGTGTCGGCGTGTTCCTGGTGCCGGCGAACGCGAAGGGCGTATCGAAGAAAGGCTATCCGACGCAGGATGGTCTGCACGCGGCCGATGTCACCTTCACCGGCGTCGAGGTCGGTGCCGATGCCGCGATCGGCGATCCCGAAAACGCGCTGCCGCTGATTGAGCAAGTCGTCGACGACGCTCGCATCGCGCTGTGCGCCGAAGCCGTCGGTGCGATGGATGAATCGCTCAAAACCACGGGCGAGTACATCAAGACCCGCAAGCAGTTCGGCGTGCCGATCGGCTCATTCCAGGTGCTGCAGCACCGGGCCGCCGACATGTTCGTGGCGCTGGAGCAGGCGCGCAGCATGGCGATGTTCGCGACCATGGCGTCGGATTTCGACAAGGCCGACGAACGCGCAAACGCCGTTGCCGCGGCCAAGGTGCAGATCGGAAAGTCCGGCAAGTTCGTCGGCCAGCAGGCGATCCAGTTGCACGGCGGCATCGGCATGACCATGGAGGCCAAGATCGGCCACTACTTCAAGCGGCTGACCATGATCGAGAATACCTTTGGCGACGCCGACTATCACCTCGCGCGCGTCAGCGACGGGCCGGGGCTGGTGTAGCCATCTGCACAGACTAGCCTCTCCCCGCGAGCGGGGAGAGGTCGACCACCTGAGCGTAGCGAAGGCGGTCAGGTGAGGGGGCTTGTGATGTGTTGCGGACTTTTCAGCCCCTCACCCCAACCCTCTCCCCGCGAGCGGGGAGAGGGAGTCTGATCCCGGCGTTGCAATAGCCACAACAAACAGCCTCAGTGAGTCCTGCCTATGAAAAACATGTTCGATCTCACCGGCCAGGTCGCCGTGGTCACCGGCTCCAGCCGCGGCATCGGCAAATCCTCCGCCGAACTGCTGGCGAAACTCGGCGCCAAGGTCGTGATCTCCAGCCGCAAGCAAGAGGCCTGCGAGGCGGTGGCCGCCGGCATCCGCGGGGATGGTGGCGATGCGCACGTTATTCCCTGCAATATCGCGCGCCGCGGCGAGGTCGAGGCGCTCATCAACGGCACGACGAAGCATTACGGCAAGATCGACATCCTGGTCTGCAATGCCGCGGTCAATCCCTACTATGGCCCGCTGCTCGACATATCCGATGAAGCGTTCGACAAGATCATGAACTCCAACGTCAAGAGCAATATCTGGCTGAGTTCGCTGGCAATCCCGCAGATGGCCGAGCGCGGCAAGGGCTCCGTCATTATCATTTCATCCATCGGCGGCCTGCGTGGGTCGACGGTGATCGGTGCCTATGGAATTTCAAAAGCCGCTGATTTTGCGTTGTGCCGCAGCCTTGCCGGAGAATGGGGCCCGAAGGGCGTTCGTGTCAATTGCGTGGCGCCGGGGCTGGTGAAGACCGATTTCGCGCGGGCATTGTGGGAAGACGAGGAACGCCTGAAGCGCCGCTGCGCCACCACGCCGCTGCGTCGCATCGGCGAGCCCGACGAAATTGCCGGCGCCGTGGCTTATCTAGCCTCCGATGCCTCGACCTTCATGACGGGTCAGACCATCGTGGTCGATGGCGGCGTGACGACGGCGTCGGTATAAGAAATCGAAAGCTCCGCCAGAGCATTTTCAATTTTGATGGAAACGCCTGCCGAGCGACGACGGGCGCTCCCTCTCCCGTGGGGTCGAGACGAGCGAAGCTCGCTCTTGGAGGGCTGGATGAGGGTATACGGACTCTCGGGATGAATTGCCCCCCACCCGACCGTCTCCGCTGCGCTTCATCGGTCGACCTCTCCCCGGTGGGGAGAGGTGAAGAACAGCAGATTTAGTGCAAATATGAACCGCCCTTAGTCCGCATCGATCTTAGTGATCGTCTTGGTGCCGTCGGTATCGGTGACGGAGAACTTGACCTTGTCGCCTGCATGCACGCCCTCAATCAAGCTGCTCTTGATCTTGAAACGTTGGGCCATGGCATCTTCCGCAGCGGCTTTTTCGGCTGCCGCTTTCTCAGCCGCAGCCTTTGCCGCGGCGTCATTGGTAGCCGCGCCTTTGGCGCCAGCCTTGCTGTCTTTGGTGGGTTCAATCACAACCGTTCCATCCAGCCGGTTGACGACGGTGACCAGACCGGTCTCCACGCCGGGCGGCGGCGGTGTCTCCTTGATCGGCGGCGTGCCTTGGGCCAGCGCCACTGAACTGATGGCAGTGAGCACGGAGCCTGCCAGGATCGCCTTTGCCAACATCATTGAAAACCTCTTTTGGTCGTTGAATAGCAGTTAGGACTAAGTACGGCTCGGCCGAACGGTTCCATCCGTATTGACCTTCTGAGCGCAATCCGCTTGCCTTGGGATAACCGTTTCGGCACATCACAGCACATCACTTCTCCGGGAAGAAACGTCACATGGCAACCCACGTCCTCGCCATCGATCAGGGCACCACGTCGTCACGCGCCATTGTGTTCCGCGCCGACACATCGATCGTCGCATCTGCGCAGCAGGAATTCCCGCAGCACTTTCCGGCGTCCGGCTGGGTCGAGCACGAGCCGGAGGATATCTGGACCTCGACGGTTGCGACGTGCCGCGAGGCGTTGAAGAAGGCCGGTTTGCAGCCAAGGGACATCGCCGCCATCGGCATCACCAACCAGCGCGAGACCACCGTGGTATGGGATCGTGCCACCGGACAGGCCGTGCATCGCGCCATCGTCTGGCAGGATCGCCGCACCGCCGACACCTGCGCGCAACTCAAGGGGGAGGGCCACGAGCCGGTGATCTCTGCGAAAACCGGTTTGATCATCGATCCTTATTTCTCGGGGACCAAGGTTGCATGGATTCTCGATCACGTACCGG
>JAFEFK010000817.1 GCA_018240625.1 Pseudomonadota bacterium | reverse complement strand
GGCCTTTTACATCGGCGTGCTCGGCATGCGGCTGGTGAAGAAGACGGTCAATCAGGATGACGTCAGCGCCTATCATCTGTTCTATGCCGACGGCGAGGCCAATCCCGGCACCGATCTGACGTTCTTCGACTGGCCGGTGCCGGCCGAGGTGCGTGGGACCAACAGCATCGCGCGTACGGGTTTGCGCGTCGCCGGCGAGAAAAGCCTTGCCTACTGGAAGGACCGGCTGACCAAAGCAGGCGCCAACGCGAAAGAGGTGAAAGAGGTCGACGGCCGCTTGACGCTGCCGTTCGAGGATGGCGAGGGACAGCGGTTCGTCCTGATCGACGATGGCGGTGCCGGATCGGCGTCGCCGTGGGCGAAGAGCCCTGTGCCTGCCGAGCATCAGATTCGCGGCCTCGGTCCGATTGTGCTCGAGGTCCGGGACGTCGCGCGGCTGGAAAAGGTTTTGACCGGCGTGATGAATATGAAACGGGTCCGCGATTACTCAGCAGCGGTCGCGGCCACGCCGATCCATGTGTTTGCGATGGGCGAGGGCGGCCCGGCCGCGGAGCTGCACGTGGTCGAACAAAAGGATGCGCCGCTCGCGCGGCAGGGCGCGGGCGCCGTGCATCATGTCGCGTTCCGCACGCCCGACGATGCGCAGTATGAAGCATGGGCCCATCGCCTCAACGAACTCGGCGTGCCCAACAGCGGCGAGGTCGACCGGTTTTATTTTCGCAGTCTCTATTTCCGCGAACCGAACGGCATCCTGTTCGAGATCGCGACCGACGGCCCGGGCTTTGCAACCGACGAGCCGATGGACCGGCTCGGCGAAAAGCTGGCGCTGCCGCCGTTCCTCGAGCCGCGGCGCGCCGAGATCGAGGCCGGATTGAAGCCGATCGGCTGAAATCACGCTGCCGCAGGCTGCCTTGTTTCGCCTTGAGTTCGCCGCAAGCGATTAAGGCAGCAAAACCGCGTCGGCGCCGTTAACCCCATCGGCGCTGTCGATCACCGTGCGCTCCAGCGCCGGGGCCTGCACGGTGATATTTTCGGCGAAAAAGCGCGCCAGCGTGACGTAACGTTCGGGATTGCCGATGTCGCTGAGATCGCGCGCAGCGAGTGCTTCCTCTGCGAGCTTGCATCCGCCGAGCGTCGATCCGAACAGCCGCAGATACGGCGTTGCGCCGGCCAATGCATCGTTCGGCGCAGCCGCCAGCCGTTCCAGCAGCCATTTACTCGCGCGCTCGAGCGATCCGAGCGCGTCGCGCAGTTTCGCGCCTGTCGTGCCGAACGCGGGATCGTTCGAGGTCTCCACGCGCTTGACGGTCTCCGACAATTCATCGAGCAGTGCCCACACCGATGCACCGCCATTGACGCCGAGTTTCCGCGTCACCAGGTCGATCGACTGGATGCCGTTGGTGCCTTCGTAGATCGAGGTGATGCGCGCATCGCGATAGTGCTGTGCGGCCCCGGTTTCCTCGATGAAGCCCATGCCGCCGTGGATTTGAACGCCAAGCGAGGTTACTTCGTTTCCGATATCGGTGGAGAACGCCTTGGCGATCGGCGTCAGCAGCGCGCCGCGCGCAGCCGCGGCAGCCCGCACCGCCGGATCGGTCGCGCGCACCGAAACGTCAAGCGCCACGGCGGTTGCGTAGCAGATCGTGCGGGAAGCGGCGGTCAGCGCGCGCATCTGCATCAGCATGCGCTTGACGTCGGGATGCACGATGATGGCATCCATGCCGTCGCCTTTCTTGCCGATGGCGCGGCCCTGCCTGCGGTCCTGCGCGTAGGCCAGCGCCTGCTGATAGGCGCGGTCGGCGATACCGACGCCTTCGAGGCCGACGCCGAGACGGGCCTGATTCATCATCGTGAACATGCACTGCATGCCGCGATTTTCCTCGCCGATCAGATAGCCGATGGCGCCGCCCTTGTCGCCCATGGTCATGGTGCAGGTCGGCGACGCGTGCATGCCGAGCTTGTGTTCGACGCCGCTGGCATAGATGTCGTTGCGTGCGCCGAGCGAGCCGTCCGCGTTGACGAGGAATTTCGGAATCAGGAACAGCGAAATTCCCTTGGTGCCGGCGGGCGCATCGGGCAATCGTGCGAGCACGAAATGCACGATGTTGTCGGTCATGTCGTGGTCGCCGTAGGTGATGAAGATCTTGGTGCCGGAGATGCGATAGCTGCCGTCGGCTGCGCGTTCGGCGCGGCTGCGCAAGCTCCCGACATCGGAGCCCGCCTGCGGTTCGGTCAGTTGCATCGTGCCGGTCCATTCGCCGGACACCAGCTTTTCGAGATAGATGTTTTTAAGTTCGCTGCTGCCATGGGCATCGAGCGCCTCGATCGCGCTCAGCGTCAGCAGCGGGCAGAGACCGAACGCAATATTCGACGCGCTCCAGATTTCGGTGCAGGCGGCGTTGATCGCGAGCGGCAGGCCCTGTCCGCCAAAATCTTCCGATCCCGACACGGCATTCCAGCCTGCCGCTGTCCAGCGCTTGTAGGCATCCGGCCAGCCTGGCGCGGTGGTCACGCCGCCGTTTTCCAACTTGATGCCGTGTTCGTCGCCGGTGCGATTGAGCGGCGCCAGCACGTCGGCTGCAAACTTTCCGGCTTCCTCCAACACGGCTGCAGCGATCTCGCTGTCGTAATCGCCGTAATGGCCGGCCTTGACGGCGGCCTGAAGGCCGGCGCCGTGATTGAGTGCCAAAAGCATGTCATTGATCGGTGCGCGATAGGTCATGATATTGTCTCGCTGCAATTGGCCTGAAAGGGACGGGCTTCCCGCCGTATGATGAGCCGTCTTCCCACGAAACCGGGCGGCTCTCAACTCTTTCAGGAAATGCAGGATGGCCGGTGGGACGAGGCTGGTTTCCGCCGACGGTTATTTCGGAGCCAGACGAGAAGGCGCATCGCCATAAAGCGTTTATGAGCTGTCTTCAGTTGCGTCCAGCCGGTTGAAAAAGCGACGTTCTCTCTATAGACCGTCGTTGCCCGGGAAATCCGCGAGACCACATTTCGCATGTTCCGGGCCGTTGGGGCGTAGCCAAGCGGTAAGGCAGGGGATTTTGATTCCCCCATTCGGAGGTTCGATCCCTCCCGCCCCAGCCATCCAGTGCCAGGTTTGGAGAATTTCCTTCTTTCATGCTTCAGCGCGACTTCAAATCGATATTGCGCCAAAACTGAGCCGTTCGCAGATTAGGCGTTATGTAAAAGCTCGCACATTAACTTGGCTAGACCAACGAAAAGGCCTCAGCGCTTTCGAGAATCTTCTTCAGAACTTGTAGCGCATTTTCGAGAGCATCATCGTTTTCTGGATGACCCAAACAGAGACGAACACCAAGTGTTCCTCGGTCGACCTGTTGCAGCGCGCCCGGAGGTGCAACGGTTATTCCGGCCTGGGCAGCTT